>JAQVWU010000066.1 GCA_028709565.1 Eubacteriales bacterium | reverse complement strand
ACCATAGTGGAGGCCGTCGATACCGGTTCCGATGCCAATCACATACCGCTGTCCCGCGGCGGTATACCTACGGTTTTAATAGGCATACCGCTAAAAAACATGCATACCTACAGCGAAGTGATTTCACTTGACGATGTGTCGGATACCGCCAAGCTGGTTGCGGGATTTATAAAGGGGGGACTTTCCAAATGGATGAACGGTTAGATTTACTCAGGCAGTTATGCGGCGCCTTCGGACCGTCGGGCTGTGAGGACAACGCGGCAAAAATTATAATCGGAAACATCAACGGTTTATGCGATGATATAAAAAAAGACAAACTCGGCAATATAATCGCATTGTATAAAGGCACGGGGTTGTCGGACAAACGTATAATGATCTGCGCCCATATGGATGAAGTCGGATTTATGGTGACTCACATAGACGATGACGGTTATATCCATTTTTGCAATGTCGGCGGCATTGACCCCCGCGTAATCTGCGGCAGACGTGTTGTCTTTGGCGATGAAACAAAATCAATACATGGTATTGTGGCGTCCAAGGCAATCCATCAGCAAAGTGAGAGCGAGCGGCGCGAAACCACGCCCGTGGATAAAATGTATGTTGATATCGGCGCGAAAAATAAAGAAGAAGCCGAAGAATATGTAAAGCCGGGTGATTTCGGTACCTTTGTCAGCGATTTTGTGCTGTACGGCAACAAAATGATGCGCGCGAAGGCGCTGGATAATCGGTTTGGCTGCAGTGTCATTATCGAAGTACTACGGCGGCTGAATGAAACCGGATACCGTCCGGAGTTTGACCTATACTGTGTTTTTTCTACACGTGAGGAGATAGGCAAAGCGGGCGCAATCACGGCGGCTTATTCCGTATCACCAGACATAGCCCTGGTAATTGAGGCTACCGCCGTAGCCGATATTGCGGACGTTCCGGAGAACGCCGTTGTCGCCAAAACGGGCGGTGGTATGGTAATCTCCCTGATTGACAACGGCACAATATACGACCGGGAACTGATTGACTTTGCCATAAAAACGGGAGATAAGCATAATATAAAATATCAGCTGAAACGATACGTTTCAGGCAGCAACGACGCGGCGCATATCCAAAAGTCGAAATCCGGCGTGCGTATCTGCGCCCTGTCAGCACCCTGCCGTTATGTTCACTCGCCCTCCAACGCCGTCAACACCGATGATTATTTTGCGGCTATCGATTTGGTTTACGCAATGATAAAAGACATGACCATAACAATATAGAATAACATAAAAATAAAATAGGGAGATAATAAATGTATAATTTAATGAAAAAGCTTATCAAGTCCCCCTCGGTGTCGGGCAGGGAGCGTTCGGTCGGTGAAATAATCAAAAACGAGATATCCCAACATGTGGACAATGTATATTATGACAATCTGGGCAATCTTATTGCTTATAAAAAAGGGTCGGCTGAAAACGCAAAAAAATTAATGCTGGCAGCCCATATGGATGAAATCGGATTTATCGTTACACATATTGAGGATAACGGTTTTATCCGTGTTTCGCAGATTGGCGGAATTAACTGGGGTGCCTCCGCTTACGGCAACATCCTCTTTGACAACGGTATAAAAGGGATTCTCGTTCCGGAAGCGAATGTAAGCGCAAATGAATGGAATGCCGGTAAAGTCGTAATAGACATCGGCGCCTTCAATAAAAAAGACGCCGAAAGCAAAATAAAGATAGGGGATACCGCCGTTTATGAATCGCGTCTGGACCGGCTGATGCACCGGCGTATCTCCGGCCACCCGATGGATGACAAAATAGGCTGTGCCGTAATGATAAAAGCGCTTGTCTCGGCTGAAAACATCGCGAATGATACCTACTTTGTTTTTACCGTTCAGGAGGAAGTCGGCCTGCGCGGATCAAAAACCTCGGCATACGGCATAATGCCCGACTGGGCTGTTGCGCTGGATGTTACCGGTACAGGTGACACCCAGGGAGCCAAACCTATGGCGGTAAAACTGGGGGACGGCGCGGCTATCAAAATAAAGGACGCCTCGGTAATCTGCGACAGTGTTGTAGTCGAATTGCTGAAAAAGCTCGCCAAAGACAATAAAATCAAACACCAGATGGAGATACTGGAAAGCGGCGGAACCGACACCGCGTCCATGCAGCTGAGCGGTTCGGGAACTCTGGCCTGTTGTATTTCAATACCGACACGCTATATCCACAGCGGAGTTGAAACCATAGACCTCAACGACGCCGACGCCTGTGCCGCGCTCACCTCCGCCCTGCTGGCTTATGACCTGAACAATGCATAAACAGAGTTTAAATTTCCCCGGTTTCTCCGACAGAATATTAAAAATCGCATCCGAGGCGGAAAAGTCTCTGGGTGAAGTATATAACAGAATCGATGCCTCCGCCTTTATAAACACAGCGAGGGTTGCCGAAGCCTTCAAAGAAGAAAGGGTTTCCGATAGCTGCTTCGCGCCTTCGTCGGGTTACGGTTACGGCGACCGCGGACGGGATACGCTGGACCGCATATACGCGCGCGTTTTCGGCTGCAAGGCCGCGATTGTACGTCCGCATATAGTAAGCGGAACCCACGCGCTGACAATCGGTCTTTTCGGCCTGCTGCGGCCGGGTGACGTTTTGCTGTCGGTCACCGGTAAGCCTTACGATACGCTGGAAGAGGTTATCGGTATTTCGGGGACACCGGGCGACGGCTCGCTGCGTGATTTCGGCATAAAATACCGCCAAACGGAGCTCGACGGCGACCTTTCCCATGCCCTCGATAAAAATGTCAGGGTGGTCTATATACAGCGCTCAAAGGGCTATTCAAACAGGCGTACGCTGACTGTAAGTGAAATCAACGATATCACTTCATATGTGCGGGCGCATTCCGACGCTTTTGTGGTGGTGGATAACTGTTACGGAGAATTTACCGAAGAGAGCGAACCCGGCGCGGATTTGCTTATCGGTTCTCTGATAAAGAATCCGGGGGGCGGGCTTGCCGAATCAGGCGGTTATCTCGCCGGCTCGGCGCGTGCCGTTGAACTGGCGGGATATCGTTTAACCGCTCCCGGTGTAGGGAGTGAAGCTGGCGCCTCCCTGGGCCAGATGAAAAGCATGTTTCAGGGTTTTTTTCTGGCTCCCCATGTGACGGCGCAGGCTCTTAAAACCGCGCACTTCGCCGCGTATGTTTTTCACGCCCTGGGTTACACAGTTGACCCCGCCTGGGATTCAAAACGCAGTGATATTATACAGTCGGTTATATTGGGAAGCCCGCAACTGCTGATCGATTTCTGCCGGGGTATTCAAAAAGGTTCTCCGGTAGACGCTTTTGTCGATCCGGAACCATGGGATATGCCGGGCTACAACGACCAAGTGATTATGGCCGCGGGGACATTCATACAGGGGGCGTCCATCGAATTATCCGCCGACGGTCCCTTGCGGCCTCCGTATACGGTATTTCTGCAGGGCGGATTAACCTATGAGAGCGGCAAGCTGGGAATCCTGACAGCCGCGGAAAACATATGCCGGCTCAATTGTTAATTTTTTCTCATATTCATACACACCAAATATTTCTAATAATAAGTATTGACAATTTTTTATATCTGTGATACAATAGCATCATCTTAATTTTACGGAGCATTTAACATGAAAGCAGTACTTTTCGCAGCTTATTATTACTTTTACTTTACCTTCTACAAAGTAAAAGTGATTTTTGCCGCCAAAAGTGCAATGCCTGTATAAACATACAATAAGGTTTGCATATAGGTTCCGCAGTTAATCACTGCGGAACCTTTTTTATTTAACAACTATAATAACGGGAGGAAATATCATGGTAGCAGTTTTAAAACAAGGCGTATCAAAGCAGCAGGTTGAAAACCTGTGCGTATGGTTCAGAGGTCAGGGTCTTGATGTGCATATCTCGGAGGGACAATTTCATACGGTTCTCGGACTTATCGGAGACACAAGCAAAATTGATATTGATTTACTGGAAAGCCTGAATATCATTGAATCGGTAAAAACCATCAGCGAACCTTTCAAAAACGCCAACAGAAAATTCCATCACGATGACGCGGTTATAGATATCGGCAATACAAAGATAGGCGGGGGATACTTCCGGTTAATTGCCGGTCCGTGTTCGGTCGAATCTTATGATCAAATGCTTGATATTGCCCGGAAAGTCAAAACCTCGGGCGCGTCCGTGCTGCGCGGCGGAGCGTTTAAACCGCGTACCTCGCCTTATGACTTTCAGGGACTTCACGCGGAGGGCATTGAAATACTCAGCCGTGTTAAAGCGATTACCGGCATGCCCATAGTAACGGAGATTATGAACGCCAATCATTTACCGCTGTTTGAGGACGTGGATCTTATTCAGGTCGGCGCCCGCAATATGCAGAATTTCGAGTTATTAAAAGAACTGGGCAAAACAAATAAACCGATTCTGCTAAAACGCGGTCTATCAAACACTCTTAAAGAATTGCTCATGAGCGCCGAATATATCATGGCCGGAGGCAATGAGCAGGTGATTCTGTGTGAGAGAGGAATCAGGACCTTTGAAACCTATACGCGCAATACTCTGGATTTATCGGCAATACCGATGCTGCGCGAACTCACGCATCTGCCTATAATCGTTGATCCCAGCCACGCCACGGGGGTTGCCAGACTGGTTAAATCAATGGCTATGGCCGCCGCCGCCGCCGGTGCCGACGGCATTATGATAGAGGTGCATAACAATCCGCCCGGAGCCCTCTGCGACGGCGCTCAGTCACTGACACCCGAACAGTTTAACAATGTTGCCGAAAAAGTGATACGAATAAGAGAGGTGATTGAACAATGACCATAGGAATCGCGGGCTTAGGGCTGATCGGAGGTTCCTTCGCAAAAGCCTATAAGAACGCAGGACACACCGTATACGGTTTTGACACGGACGAAAACACGCTGAATTTCGCCATGATCGCAGGAGCGGTTGACCGGGTATTAAATCCCGATACAATAGGGTTATGCGAATGTATCGTTATTGCCGTTTATTCGGGTGCGACGGTGCCCTATCTTGAGTCTGTCGCCGCATATGTGTCCCCGCACACTACCGTAATAGATTGCTGCGGAACCAAAAGCGCGATATGCGCCGATTGTTTTAAAATAGCCGAACAATACGGTTTTTCGTTTTTTGGGGGACACCCGATGGCGGGCACACAATATTCCGGATTCAAACACAGCAGCGCCTCGTTATTCGCCGGCGCGTCCATGATAATAGTTCCCCCGCGGTTTGATGATATCGCTCTGATTAATAATATAAAACTGCTTCTGGAACCGCTGCGATTGGGTAAAATCACCGTAACCACAGCGGAAAAACATGATGAAATAATCGCCTTTACCTCTCAACTGGCTCATATCATCTCAAACGCCTATGTAAAGAGCCCGACGGCACAAATTCACGCGGGTTACTCCGCTGGCAGCTATAAGGATTTATCCCGTGTAGCCCGCCTTAATGAAGAAATGTGGACCGATCTGTTTATGGATAACAGAGACAATCTGTTAAGTGAACTTGATATTTTTATAAATTCTCTGAATGAATATCGCAGCGCCCTGGCCCAACACAACAGCCCGGCAATGAAGGAGCTGCTCTCGGAGGGTACGAGGTGTAAAAAGGCGGCGGACGGACAATGAAAACGATAAACATAAACACAACTCACGGTTATGATGTTGTCATATCCGGCAATCTGCTCGATAAGGCGGGAGATTACATCCGTAAATCGGTCGGCGGTTCAAAAGCTGCGCTAATTTCGGATGATATAGTATATCCGTTATACGGGCAACAGGTTGAAGAATCGCTGGCTGCAGCCGGTTACAGTGTCATAAAATATATTATTCCGAACGGCGAAAATTCTAAAAATATATTCAATTATATATCGATATTGAATTTCCTGTCAGAAAATCACATGTCCCGTTCCGACACGGCGGTGGCGCTGGGCGGAGGAGTGGTGGGAGACCTCGCGGGCTTTGCCGCGTCAACATATCTCAGAGGGATACACTTAATCCAGATGCCGACAACCCTGCTCGCAGCGGTCGATTCATCGGTAGGAGGAAAAACCGCGATCAATCTCGATTCGGGAAAAAATCTCGCGGGCACATTCAGCCAGCCCGATTTGGTTTTATGCGACTATTCGGTTTTTGCGACATTAACACAAAATACTTACCGGGACGGGTGCGCCGAAATTATAAAATACGGTGTGATTTCAGATAAAGAACTCTTTTATAAACTCTATTCACCCATAAACAATCAGCTCGAGGCGGTCATCTCGGCTTGCATTTCCATTAAGCGGGATATAGTATGCAATGACGAACATGACAACGGTCTGCGGCAGATATTAAACTTCGGTCATACAATCGGTCATGCCGTCGAATTATGCAGCAATTATAAGATTTCGCATGGCAGCGCTGTCGCGACAGGCATGGCGATAATTGCCGGGGCAGGAGCCGCGCTGAATATATGCAGCGAGGGTTGCCGCGATGAAATAATCGATTTATTGAAACAATATAAATTACCCGTCAAAACAATCTTCAGCGCCGATGAACTGTATAATGCCGCGCTTTCCGACAAAAAACGAACGGGCGATTCAATCAATCTTATCTTTCCGACAGAGATCGGCAAATGCGTTATCAAAAAAACATCCCTTGACCGATTCAAAGAAATTATTCGGATCGGAACGGTTGGTACGATTGGTACGGAAGGTGTATCATGAAAGTTTTAATAAAACCGTCCGAACTGAGCGGTAAAGTCAGCGCCGTTGCGTCGAAATCATTTGCGCACAGGCTGCTGATTTTAGCCGCGCTTGCGGATAATAAAACAAATATAAAATGTTCCGAAAGCTCGGAAGATATCAATGCCACAATCAATTGTCTGTCTGCCCTCGGAGCTCAAATCATATCGACTTCAGACGGTTATACGGTTATACCCGTTAACTATAATAACATCATTAAAAAAAGCATTATGGACTGCGGTGAAAGCGGTTCTACACTGCGCTTTTTGCTGCCCGTTGCGTGCGCGTTAAATGCTGATTCGATTTTTATCGGTCATGGAAGACTGCCCGGTCGCCCGATGGAAGCTCTTTATAATGCGCTTACCGAATATGGCTGCAGTTTTACGTTTGATGACGGGTATATTGTGAAGTGCGGCGGTCAAATGAGGGGGGGACGATGCACCCTGCCGGCAGATATCTCCTCCCAGTATATTTCCGGACTGTTGCTCGCATTGCCCCTTGTCCGCGAAGACAGTGTTATAAACCTTACGGGATCCGTTGAATCGGCTGATTATATAAGCATGACCCTGTCCGCGATGAAATTATTCGGCATTGAAATCGAAGCTGAATTTACAAACAACACTTTGAGTATAAACGGCGGCGCATCCTATATCTCACCCGGCAATGCCGAAGTGGAGGGCGACTGGTCCAACGCGGCATTCTGGCTATGCGCGGGCGCGCTCGGGGGCGCCGGTGTTGAATGTTACGGGCTTGATGCCGATTCGGCACAGGGTGACAGGGCAATCGCCGATATTTTAAAGGCATTCGGCGCAGTAATATCACAAAACGACCATCATATTAAAATAAAAGGTTCGCAGTTAAGGGGGATTGAGATTGACGCCAAAAACATTCCCGATCTTGTCCCTGTCCTTGCCCTTGCCGCGTCGGTTGCTCAGGGCAGAACGTTAATAAAAAACGCCGGGCGCCTTCAATTTAAAGAGAGTGACAGACTGTTCACCGTCGCTAAAACGCTGTCCGATCTTGGTTCAAATATTGCCCAGACAGAAAACGGTCTGATAATTACCGGTAAAAAACGTTTGACCGGCGGGAGAATAAATGCATTCGGAGATCACAGGATAGCGATGATGGCATCAATAGCCTCGGTCGTCTGCGAAAACCCGGTCATCATCGATAATGCCGAAGCGGTCAATAAATCATATCCGACTTTTTTCAGGGATTTTGCCTCCCTCGGCGGCAAAGTTGAGTATGTTAATTAAAAATAATAATCAAGAAAGCGTGTTGTTATGTCTTCTTCATATGGAAACAATATCAGAATAACTATTTTCGGTCAATCCCATTCACCGTCTGTAGGTGTATGCATTGACGGCTTTCCCGCGGGATTTCCCGTTGACCTTGAAGAACTGAACAGTTTTTTACAAAGGCGCTCGCCGGGGAATCATTCCTATTCAACAAAACGCAGGGAACCTGACAGGGTCGAATTTCTCTCGGGTATCGTTAACGGTATAACCTGCGGCGCTCCGCTGACTGCCGTAATCAGCAACACCGACATCAGGTCATCTGATTACGATGACCTGCGTGACATTCCGCGCCCTTCCCACGCCGATTATACGGCTCATGTAAAATACGCCGGATTTCAGGACCCTGCGGGGGGCGGACACTTTTCGGGGCGGCTGACAGCGCCGCTTTGCATTGCCGGCGGCTTGTGTCTGCAATTGCTGCGAAAATCCGGTATTGACATTGCCGCTCATATTCTGAGTATCGGCGGCGTCACCGACTCGCCGTTTGATATGACCGAAGTCTCCGTTGCTGATTTTACTCTGATAAGAAATAACGGTTTCCCGGTGACTGACAACGCCGCGGGAGCCGCGATGCGGGCACTGATCGATGAGGTTAAAAAGAACGGGGATTCGGTCGGAGGCGTCATAGAATGCGCCGTAACGGGGATGCCGGCGGGCATCGGTGATCCGATTTTTGACGGCCTTGAAAACCGCATAGCAGCAGTTATCTTCGGTATTCCGGCTGTCAAAGGGATAGAGTTCGGCAGCGGTTTCCATGGCGCTTCTTTAAAGGGATCGGAAAACAATGACAGCTTCCGTACCGACGGTAAAACAATCAGAACAGGAACCAACAATCACGGGGGAATCCTCGGGGGCATATCATCCGGGATGCCGATAGTATTTCGCGCTGCGTTAAAACCTACATCTTCCATAGCCCGGGAACAGGACAGCGTCAGTTTGTCATCAAAGGAAAATCGTAAATTGCGCGTCCGGGGCAGACACGACCCCTGTATTGTACCCCGCGCCGTACCCTGTGTCGAAGCTGCCGCCGCGATAGCAGTCTGCGACGCAGCATATAATAATATAAATATTAAATATTGAGAGATAGAGAGGTATACTCAATGGACTTAAATGATTTACGGCAAATAATCGATTCGGCTGATTATGAAATAATACACGCTTTACGAAACCGGATGGAGACGTCCGCCCGAATCGCCGAATATAAAAACGAACGCGGTTTGCCTGTATACGACGCCGCCAGAGAACGTCAAAAACTTTCTGATATATGTGATAAAGCCGGTGATGATTTGTCCGTATATGCCGCAGCGCTGTATTCGCTTATCTTTGAAATCAGCCGGTCTTACCAAAGCAAAATAATCAATGAACCATCAAAACTTATGGAGAATATACTGTCCGCTATTGACATGACCGAGAAAGAATTCCCGCGGCGCGCGGTAGTGGCATGTCAGGGCGTCGAAGGCGCCTACGCGCAGATTGCGTGCGACAGGCTGTTCGATATACCCAATATAATGTATATGAATAACTTCGAAGGTGTTTTCTCAGCTATTGATGCCGGGCTCTGCCGGTACGGTGTGCTTCCGATTGAAAACAGTACGGCAGGTTCCGTGAATAAAATATACGATCTTATGATGCGCTATAACTTCAATATCGTAAGAAGCGTGCGGTTGAAAATCGATTGTAATATACTCACGAAAAAAGGTACCGGTCTGAGCGATATAAAAGAGATATACTCCCATGAGCATGCCATAAGCCAATGCACGGATTTTCTAAAAACATTAAAAAATGTAATAATAACCGTCTGTGAAAATACGGCTGTAGCCGCGAAAATCGTAGCCGATTCGGACAGATGTGATATCGCGGCAATTTCATCCCGGTCCTGTATGAGTTTATATGACCTGTCCTGTATCGCAGAAGCAATTCAGGATACGGGAAACAACTACACAAGATTTATTTGTATATCCAAGAATCCGGAGATATATCCGGGCGCAAACAAAACGAGTATCATGATGGTTGTCTCAAACAAACCCGGATCTTTATATAAAGTACTGTCGAAGTTTTTCGCTCTGGGCATCAATCTTGTCAAACTGGAAAGCCGTCCCCTGCCGGACCGCGACTTTGAAGTAATGTTTTACTTTGATCTTGAGACATCGGTGTATTCGAGCCAATTTGCGCAGCTGATATGTGATCTGGACGGCTTATGTGAAAAGTTTAAATATCTCGGCAGTTATACCGAAATAATATAAAAAGATAATATAAAAAGCGGTTCCGTATAAAACATCCAAGAGTTTATACGAAACCGCTTATATATATGTTGGCGTTTACCTATCTTCCCGGACCGTCTCCGGTCAAGTATTGTGGGCGCTGCGCAGCTTAACTGCCGTGTTCGGAATGGGAACGGGTGTACCCTGCACGCTATAAATACCAACTGGTGCACC
>JAQVWU010000450.1 GCA_028709565.1 Eubacteriales bacterium | reverse complement strand
GCCTGCGGCTTTGACATGATGCGGGAGGATTATGACCCGGCGGTCGCCATTGCCGCCACGGGGGAACTGGTCAGGCTGCGGGATTACTGGCAGGGCGATTTCTATGAGCTCAGCGCGCCGACCTGCGATGAGGACGTGTGGTTTGCCTATCAGCTCAAGCGCGGCGGCGAGGGTTTCGCTGTGATATTCAGGCGCAGGCTCAGCGAACAACGCAGCAAAATCATAAAGCTGCGGGGGCTGGACACAGGGGCGGATTATGACGTCACCCTGTATGACGAGCATTATAACGCCTCTTCCCGTGTATACAGCGGCGCGGAGCTGACGGACGGCATTGAAATACACATACCGGAGCGGCCGGGGAGCGCTGTGCTGGAATATAAAGAACGCAAATAAAAAAAATACGAAAGGACCGGTGTTGAGCCAGCCCTTTTATTATCGGTTAGTTATCGGTTGGTTCTACGGCTGATCGCCGTACAGCGCGGTTATCTCGGCCAGGGTTACGTTGATGGACTCCTCTTTGCCGGCAATCAGCGAAGCGAAGGTGTTTTTGCGGCTGCTGTAGATCATGGTGCGCACATCGGTCACCAGATTGCCTATGTTGAACAGATATCCCATGTCCACCGAGCGGGTCTCGTAGATGAGGTCGAGCATACCGGCCGACTCGTCGTCGCGGGCGAATTTGGTCTTTAGCGAAACATCGTAATACTCGGGGGTAATCATCTCCCGCGCCAGATAGGACATGTCCTCGATTATCACCGACGACTTATCCGCGTCTTTGGCCGTTATCAGAATACCCACGCCGCCGGATGCCCAGGTCTGGACATAGGTGTAATAGCTGTCCTGATTGTCGGTGCCCATCGGCGTGGGCACAATGCCGAAGTCGGTTTCCATGTCCCGCATACGCGGTACATTGAGCATGGTGCCGAACAGGAATAGGGCGCGGTCGTCGCCGAACATAATCGTGCTGGCCTCGTTGTGATTGAGGGCCGTCGTACCCGCGGCGCGGCGGGCCTGGTCGGTCATGCACAGCACATATTCCCGCGCTTCATACAGCCGGTAGATTTCCTCCAGCATGTCCAGGCTGCGCCGCGAGCCGCCCGTGAAGGTAAAGGAACCGTCGCTGCCGATGGTGACGTATTTCTCGCCGGTGGAGACATAGAGCGCGTCGATCGAATTGTTGAGCACCACCAGTCCCACCCGGTCGGCGTTGGTTATTTTACCGTCGCCGTCCACATCCGAAGAAACGGCGGCGCTCATTTCGTGGACTTTATCAAAGGTCCACTTTCCGTCGGCGACCAGTACATAGGGATCGTCAAGGCCGTAGTTGTCTATCATCTCTTTATTAAAGAGAATGGTGTAGACCGCCTGCATAAAGGTCAGGCTCAGGTCGCCGTTGGCGTAGTAAACCTTGCCGGCAACCGAGGTCTCCCGGGTAAAGCGGTCGTTCCACCAGGGTTTGTCCAGGTCGATATATTCAAGGGCGGACAGGGGTACGAGCATTTTATCCCGGGCCAGACTGGCCAGGTCCTGGAGGGTCGGCATTACGACGTCATAGATATTGTCGTCGGACATGACAATCTGGGACAGCTCTTTGTGCATCGAATAGGATTCCTGGGGACCGATCAGGCCGCGGGTCTGCTTGATTGTCATATTATACTTTTCCTCGACAATCTGGTTGCGGCGGAAGACCGCGTCGTTTACCGATTCGCCGGTCTCCTTTTCGACCCAGATGTCCCGGGCCGTCCAGGGACCGTCCTCGTCCCGCTCCATCTTGGTGTAGAACATGAAATCCGCGCCGTCAAAATCGAGTGCGGGCAGTTGGGGCGCGTATTCAACGGCAGTTTCGGCAGCCGCAGTGGTACCGCTGCCGCCGTCTGGGGTGTCGGTTATATCACCATTCTCTCCCGCGCACCCCGCTGTCATAGCTGCGAGCATGACGATGAGCAATAAAATCGCAGTGACCGATATGAGTTTTCGCATATAAACCACCTTTTTTATAATTTTATTAATACGTCAGGATTTATGGTTGGGCAGACAGGCGCCCAGCGCGATCAGCCGACGCCCCAGTTCGGATGTATCGGCCGAGCGGACATCGCCGCCCTTTGCCGCGCTCATGGCCGCCGCCACACCCGCCGCCTGTCCGGTGATGTAACAGCCGGGCATGACGCGGATCGATGACTGCATATAACGGTCGGCGGAAACGCAGCGCCCCGCGGTCAGCAGGTTGTCAATACCCTTCACCGTCATGCAGCGGTAGGGGATGCCGTAGCTTTCACCTTTTTTATAACGAAAGCCGTGAAACTCCTCAAGAAATTTCTGATAGGACTCCTTGTCGTAGGTGCGCGGGTGGATGTCCACCGGATAGCAATAACGGCCTATTTCGTCATCGAAGACGGCGCGGCTCTTGAAGTCCTCCAGCGTGAGGCGGTAATCGCAGACAATGCGCCGTGTCTCGCGGATGCCCAGCCGGGACCCCGAGGATATGAGTTCGGTGTTTTCGTAGCCGCTGAGATATTCGCGGTAATAGCGGCGGTATTC
>JAQVWU010000065.1 GCA_028709565.1 Eubacteriales bacterium | reverse complement strand
CAGGTAAAAGACGCGCTGAGATACTATATCGGCAAAATAAATAATATCGACTCTTTGGATTTTTACATAGGAAAAATGGAAAACATCAGGGTTTCTTATAGAAAAGGAAAACTGTTCTTCGCGATATAGACGGCAAATCTTCTGTCTTTGGCTGATATAGAGGATAAATCAACACTGCAATATATGCTCGGCAGCCTTGATGAAATGTATAATTTCGCGCGGAAAAAAATTTATGACATATACTTAACCGAAGAGGAAAGAAGGGCGCTGAAAAACATCCCAAAAAACTGGAAAAACACCGATTACTTTATTAAGCCCGATTTGGTTCGGGAATACGGATTTTCCTATCCCCTTGTATATGACATCGTTGGGATGCACAAACTTTATGACCTGAACAACCCGGAAACGGACAAGAAGATAGATGAAGTGATCGGTTATATCTCCACGGACGAATTTCATGGTAAAATAGCCGACGGATACGGGATATTGGCGGAGGAAGACGGAAAATACCACGGCATGGGATGGGACCCTAAATATCCGGGTTGGTTTGATATTTCACACTGCATAGAAAGCGGAAACGTTCCGAAGTTATTGTTTTTTGCTCTGCATATATCAAAATACCCTGTAGCTCGAAAAACAAAATGGTTTGCCGAATTATTGGTCTGCCTTGACAGATATAAAACGGAGGCAGGTACATATCTCTTCCCGAAAGAATGGTTAAAGGAATCCCGGGGTTACGCCGTACAGGGTCATCATATGTCCTTTGGTGAAAGCAGGCGAAAGAAAAACTGGTGTGAAATAGAGTCAACATTTTATATGCAATTATTAAATTGTCATAAATCGCGTAATTGCCAAATGAGCTGATCCGTAATAATCGGAATTATAGCCGTTGATATTGCGGCGAAAAGATGGTATACTGACATCACATGCAAAAACAAACCCAAAGGAGCTTATTTTACGATGAAACATATTATTTTATCCCGTTATCCGCTCGGAAACCCTCACCGCGTCTGGCGTCAGGACAACTTTATCCTGTCCACCTTCTCCGCCCGCGCCGAAAATATGCGCGACACACTTGAAAACTGCGCCGATGCGGGTTTCAATCTGCTGGAAATGGGCTGGGCGAGCCACGAGCAGGCGGAGGAGGCGCTCCGTCTGTGTGAGGAACTGGGTGTTGACCTGCTCTATCAGGACTTTTCGCTCTACGGCGGTATGCAGGAGCGCAACATGGAGCGTATTTCCGGACAGGCGGAGCTGAAATCCGTCATCGATCATGTGCGCCCTTACAAGCGCTGCATCGGCTATTATGTATGGGATGAGCCCTACGAACCCGATCAAATCCGGGAATCCCGCCGCCTGGTGGATATATTCCAGCGTGAGGACCCCGGCCGCCTGCCCTTTACCGTCGCTATCCCCAGCTATAATAATCTCTATCGCTGGGACAACGGCGAATTTGCTTCCTACCTCACCCGCTATGTCAATGAAATCGACCCGCCGGTGCTCTCCCTCGACTACTATCCGATCGGCCTTGGCAACTTCAATGACGACGATCAGCTGGACAATTCGCTCATGTGGTGCGACCTAGGTCTTATGCGCCTGCTCGGACGACAGTATTCCATGCCGGTCTGGTTTTATTATCAGGCAGTGAACCTGCACAGACACCCGCATTTCGAGTTCCCCATGGTGCGGGTGAGCATGTACGCCGCCGCGCTTTACGGTGCGAAGGCGCTGCAGCAGTACACCGCGGTCGGCTCGGTCATCGATAAAAAGGGACAAAAAGACCGTTTCTTTGACGAGCAGAAGCAGATTCACGGTGAATTCAAAAAGCTGGGCAATACGCTCATGGCTCTGGAAAGCCGCCATGTGTTCCATTCCGCCGATCTGCTGCCCGGCTGCGCCTACATGGAAGGGCTGGCCGACGACATCGCCCAAAGCGGGGTACTGACAGGACAGCTGGAAGAGCGGGTTTCGGTGGGCGAGCTTGCCGACGCCGCCGGGAACCTCTATCTGCTGCCCCTCAACCGCGACTATACGAAAGATCGCAGCATTACCCTGCGCTTCCGCGGGCCGACGCGCGTCTATGAGGTTGACCGGGGCACCGGACGCCAGCTCGTGCTCTCCGAATGCGCCGACAGTCTTTCTCTGCCCCTTTCCATGGGCGACGGCAGACTGCTGCGCGTACAGGACGCCGCCCAAGAGGCCTTCACCGTCGAATATCGCCTCGAAAAATAAATCCTAACTTACGACAACAAGCTCGATGCCGGTCATCCTCGAAAAGCGTTTGAGCTCTTCCAGACGGTTTCCGCAGCCTAACGCGAAGTGATGGGTCGGACCCGCCTCACACCAGCGCGACAGAAATCCCGTTATGTCATCGCCGAAAGAACAGCGCGTGTTTGTGTTTCCCGTCCGGGGGATATCCCCCTCAACCGACATACCGGCTGCCGCCACCATTTTAAAACTGCCGTCACGTTTTACATTTATGCTCAGTATCGTGACGGCGCCGTTTTTGATGCTGAATTCCACACCGATACCGCTGCCCGGTTTTCCGTGATATTTTTTCAGTTTGCGCAAACGCGGCTTGTCCCAGCTGATGGATATATTATGGGGACCGTCGTGACCGACCAACACGATATTGTCCCGCGTGTCGAAGGGATGGATTTCCGCGAAGGAACCGCCGCCACCTATGCGATTCATGATGAGCATAGCCGCGGCGGTTTTTAAATCGGCTTCCCCTGCCAGCGGGATGCCGGCGCTGGTGAGCAGCGTGTTGCCGATGATCATATTTGCCGCGATACGCTCGTAGAGATTGTCATTTTCACCTTTGTAATAATAGGCCAGCGCCGTCAGGCCGTTGTTTTCGATCAGTTTGTCAAGGGCGCACGCGATTTTTGCCGACCATTCCAGATCGGCGCGTTTGACATAATCGGTCAGCGGATCGCACGACGGGTCACAGATCTCGAAAGTATTCTCAATAAGATCGATTTTGGCTTGGGTCTCATCGGGCCCAACGGCGGATACATATTCGGCCAGTTCACACATTTCAAGCATTTTAACATGAGAACCGAAGGTTCCGGTAAAAGCGGTGGGGTCGGTATGCATGTCATACATGCCCTCATAGGTATGTCCGAGATATCCTATGGTGGCGTATTTAAAAGCCGTTTTCGCCGACGCCGCGCTCACCCACGCGGCAAGTTCTCTGTTGATTTCCTCCTCCTTATCGGCAGAGGTGACAAAGCAGGGAGGGATTGACTTACCCAGGCGCTCGTATACCCCAGCCGCTTCAGGCATTGCGCAGATATCGTCGTTGCACAGCTGCATATATGTTGTCGTGTTATTATAATCCAGATGCGACAGCGGCTGAATACCTACCAGTACCTGCGGGATGTCAAGATAATACGCGAAGGGCGCCGCCACCGACGACGGCAGATATGTTGAAAAGAGGATAAAAAGCATGTCGGGATCCCGTTTTTTACATTCTTTTACGGCATGAAAAGCGCGTTCCGGACGGTCGATATAACCGGTATAATATATATCTGCGTTATATGCCTGCAGATAATTTATAAACGCGTCCGCCTTTAGTTCCAGTTCCTCACGCAGCCCTTCAAATTGTTCAAAATAAACATAGTGTCCCAGTGACACAACGGCAATCAATGGTTTTTTTATCATGTCAGCGCTCCGTTTCTTGTTTATAAAAACGCGTCCGCGATGAATAATCTCTTTCACCGTATACGCGTTTTTATATTGTTTTTTACCAGCCGTGTTTTTCGTATTGGGGTGTGAGTATATTCTTGTTATAGTCGGCGCCGCCGGGGTAATTCGCGCTCCTGAGTATACCCGGGGTAATGCCGCGCTTGAGCAGCGATTCGACGGCGACCGAGGTCAGCGACCACATGATGTAATCGGAGGAAATGCCCGACGCGGCGGCAAAGGGCGCCTCAATACCCTCAACCTCGAGCATCCCTTCGGCGGGCGGCGCGCAGTTATCCAGAGTCAGCGTGACGAATTCATAGAGTTTTTTGCCCGTCTCGTGGACCGGTTCGACCGCCCGAGCGTAGTCCATACTCGTGAGCGCTATGACCTTTACACCATACCGCATCGCATCATAAGCGAGATTGACCACTTTGATTGTACGTCCGGAAACCGAGCTGACAAAGAGCAGGTCGCCCGGACGGAGGTTCGATTTGAGAAAGGGGACACCGGGGTCGGTGCCCTCTTCGACCAGTTTCTTTTCCTCTGCGGTAAGTTCCCTTTTTCTGCCTTGTGTAGGTTCACCGAGGTCACGGAAGGGTTTATAGAAGAGCGGTCCGCCGCCGCGGTTAATCAAATCCATCTCGATTCCGTGCACAATGCCTCCGAGATAGACATTTCCGCCGCTCGCGACCGTGTCGGCGACAAGCTCGCCGGCCTTGACAATATTTTCGCGCTGCGTATCCCTGACCCGTTTGAGCAGGGCGTCAATAGCGGACTGATAGGTATCCAATAACATGATAAATTCACCTCTTGTGTTTATTTGCTTTATTTGATTTAATGTCAACAGAAAATAAAATCATTGAAACGCGGGATTGGGTTTTATTCTGAATGCCTCGTATTCCGACAGCAGAAAGATCAGCGTTTTTTCGGGTATCGCGTTTTCTCGTATCAGATGATTGTCGCGGATAATCCCGCCGATTACCGGCTCAAACACCGGCTCAGTGACGCTAAAACCGGGCATTTGATTCCTCACCGCCGCAAGCATGGCGTCCGCATAGGCGCGATGACCCTTCCACACACCGCCGCTGACCGTTACGGAAATGTCAGCCGGCAGCCCGAAGGCCCTGTAAAAGGCAAGCAACCGCTCCCGACTATCCTTCCCGCGTCCCGCAGCACCGAAATCGCAGCCGCGTCGCCGATTTCAGCCGCGTCATCGACAACCGGTTTAATTGACGCGACTGCGGCTGCCGGAGACAGCGGAAAACCGGCGCCGTAAATGGAAAACAAGGCGTCTTTGAGATTCATTCTGTCGAAGCGCCGGCAGATCATTCCGGTCAGCGCCGTAGGGCTGCCCCGCCCTTCGTAATCGGCGATGGCAAATTCAAGGGCGCGTCTGCCGATATCATAGCCCGAACCGAAATCGCCCACTGCGGCGCCGTAACCGCCCCAGCCGTTAACGCGCCCGTTGATGCGCGAAAAATACGAGCAGCCCGTTCCGCAGAGAATCAGAATGCCGTCGCCGTCAATCAGCGCGGCGGAAAGGCCCAGCTCGCTTTCACCCGAATAAAGCCGCTGTCCGACAGGAAATGCGTGTCGGATCGCCGAGAGAATGCTGCCCGGGCACAATCCGCCCAAAATGCCGACCTCGGTCAAACCTGTTTCCCTGAGACCGTCAATCAGCTCCTCGATATGCCGCGCGATAAGCCCGGCCGATGTGGTGTTCTCTCTGACACTGCCCGTCCGCACGGCGCCGACCCTGCGCAATCCGTCATCATAAACGACTGCTATAGTCGAGCTTCCGCCGCTGTCTATGGAAAGATTGTACTTCATAATACTATCACGCTCACTAACCGCATTGTATCTGACTTTTTCATATTATCTTATAGAATTTCTCCGCTTTTGTCAATAGCCGCCATAATCAAATCTTAATCAATACATAAAATCTTATTGCAATTGCCCGGCAGGTTATAGCCGCTCCGGCTGCTTTTTGAAGGGAAAGAGCTTTCCGTTGATTGCTTCCGTTTCAAATAAGCATATAACTCACCGTTATCCGCGATTCGCGCTGCCTCCCGCCCGCAGCGTTTCGGCGACCTCAGCGCCGTCCACCGCCTGAATTGGGATGTTATGCTGCAGCGCCGTGTAAGCCCCGACACCGGCGGCTTCGCCCAGCTGATTCAGATTGATCATAACCCGCAGAGCGCCGAAGGCTCCGGTGTCGGCATTGATCATGCGGCCCGCGGCGATAAAATTCGGCACCGATTCGTTTACAAGCAGGCTGAAGGGTACCTGATAATAGGTCGGAACGGGCAGGTCCGCGCCGATTCCCATTTCCTCGCGCCAGTTGCCGCCGGTCCGGGTTCCGTCGGCGTTCACCGTGTTATATGTACCGTCAAAATGCCTGAAGGTTATACCGCGGTCGGCGTGGTGGATGTCAACCGAATAGGTGCCGTTGAGCACGGCGTCCTCATAGCGCTTCCCCAGCAGCAGGGACAGTTCGTCCGCCTGAAAGCGGGTCCGGTAATGGAGCGTTTCTCGTATGCCGATATGCGAGCACAGCGCGGCTATGCGGTAGTTCTCTCCTTCGTGCCCGTATTTGCGCAGCAGGCGCACTATTTCCCGGGCATGTCTCCGTCCGCGTATCTCAGCCTCGGTGAGTTCCCGGGCGCGCGAGCACATCAGACCAAAGATATGGGTATCGGCACGCATGGTTATATTGTCAAGACCCGGCACACGGCAGCTCCAGCCCCAGTCGTTTTTGAGCGCGGGATCGTCCGAGTATCTGTCGATTATGCCGGTTATATCGATGCCGGCGGCCGAACCCTGCAGCAGGAAGCAGGCTGAGGGCGGCTGTATATTTTCGTTTTGGTATGACTCAATGCCGAGATCGCGGGCAAGGTCGCCGTCGCCGGTCGCGTCTATGTAAAAATCCGCTTTTACGGCGCTTCTGCCGTCCTTGTTTTCAATAAAAATATGGCCGATGCCGCTGCCGTCACGGGTCAGTCCGGCATAACAGGTATGCAGGCAGCATTCAATGTTGTGCTCGGCCAGCAGCGCGTCAAGCTCCGTCTTCATTTCATTGGGATTGAAAAAGAAGGAGCCGTTTTTATCCCTGTCAACACTCTCCAGCCTTTCCATGACTTCAGCGGACAGTCCGGCGATTATCTGCCGTCTCCCCGAGGTGTCGCTCAGGGAGTGCCATACATTTACCAGCCCGTTGCCCGCGACACCGCCCAGCGCGTTGGTTTTTTCAATCAGTATCACCTTCGCCCCCAGCCTGGCCGCCCGCACAGCCGCGAAAACGCCGGTTGCCGACCCGCCGACAACACATATATCGGCGGCCGCATATACGGGAATCTTTTTTGACGGTTCGATAATAAAATCCACGTTGCATTACCTTTCCTGTATTAATATTGCTATTGTTTAGGATGCCTTAAGGCAATTATACACCATACCTCGAAATTTTCAACTATAATTTTATCCACACGGTTGTGCACAACCCTGTGGATAACTTTTTGTCCGGCCAAACCATTTCTAAAGCCGTTATTCCTCGATAAGCGCCGAGATGACACCGTCAAACAGCCTGTTGAGCGTCTTCTCATTTGACGTGTAGGTTGATATCCAGTTTTTGTTGCGGCCGGATACGGCACTCCTGAACATTCCGTAGGTCAGGGCGTTCATGCTGTCATTGAAGATACGGCCGATATCAAACACCACCGAGCCGCGTATGATGTCGTACATCGCCGAAGCGGCATTGTCCGATGAATATTTTACCTTCATAGCGGTTTCAAAAAGCGCGGGCGAGACGGTACGATAGCTTTCCGATGCGAGACATTCGAGCACTGCCGCCGACATATTCGGCTCGCGCGCGTCTATCGGGACACCGTAAAGCGAATATGGAAAGGACATGACTGTATAATATTCCGACTGCGCCTCATTATATTTCGCAATTGGCAGTATACCGTATTCAATCTCACTGCTGCGCAGACTGTCTCCCGCAAGCTGAACCTGATTCTGTACGAACAGCGCCCTTCCGCCGACGAAGATATCCAACAGTTCGGTGTAATCTTCGGAGCGGTAGGCGTAGTCAGTATCAAAAAAGTCCACGAGTTTTGTCACAAGCTCCTGTGTCTTTTCGCTGCCGAACTGTCCGGATATGACCGGTATGCCCTCTTCGTCCTTGGATGTTGTCCGCAAACCGCTGCCGAAGAAAAAGGCATCGACATATGTGTTGTGAGTGGAAAATCCGAACCGGTCCTCAATATCCTTTTGAGAGTTGCCGTTGAGGTCCTCATATGCGGCGGAGGACATTTCGAATAACTTATCCAGCGTCCATTTCCCCCCGGTCACATATTCATACGGATCGTCCAGATTGTATTTCTCCAGTATATCTTTATTGAAGAATACAGCGTACATATAATAAAGCATATATGTGGATATATCGCCCGAGCAGAAGTAGAGTCTTCCGGCAACGGTAGACTCATCGGTTAGAGATGACGGCCACCACGGTTTGTCAAAGTCGATATAGTCGAGGGCGTTCAGATCGATAAGCAGCCTTTTATAGGCGAGGGTGGCGCCGGACATTGAATAACCCGCGCTGATATCGTAAGCGGCATCGCCCGCCATAATACAGGAGGAAATCGCCGTTACCCATGTGTTTCGGGCCTCGTAAGCGCCGGCGACCAGATTATATTCCAGGGTAATATCCAGCCTTTCCTCAACGGTACGGTTGCGCTTGAATATCGAATCGTTTACAATCTCTCCGTTCTGCTCTTCGACGAAAAACTCCGCGTTTGACGGTCCGGACCAGCCGAAGGTAACTATTTGGGCGCCGTCAAACGAAAGATTTTCCGGCAGCTCGTCCGAAAGGTAAAGCGAGGCGGTTTCCTCCGCCGTCTCCGCGTATTCGGTAACACTGTCGGCGGTTTCCCCGGCCTCACCGGCACAGCCGGCAGCCCACGGGAGCACGGTCAGCGCCGCGAGTACCAGCGCCAATACTTTTTTCGGTGTAAATGGTGCCATTGTTGTTGTCCTCCGTAATAGGGCACACTGTAAAGCCAGACGATTTTACAGAGTAATTAAATTTCAAAATCATTTTATCATTATATTCACCGAAAGTCAATTAATCGTCAATCAAAAAAGGAACGGTGCATGATTCCGTTCCCTTTTTATAGATTTATGGATGTTTTTTCGGGTTGCTTTATGTATTATTTTTTGGATTTTTTAACGGCGATAACACCCGCAAGGGATATCAGGGCAAATGCCAGCAGCGAGGTCTGAATGTCGCCTGTCTGGGCAGCCGCGGGAGGAGCTACGGGAGCCGGTTCAGCGGGAGTTTCTACAACCGGGGCTTCTGTTTCGGGTTCGGGAATGATTACGGCGTCTTTTTTGACCAGCGTAATCTGGTTGGAACCGACGCGGTCATCATTTTCCTGCGGTCCGCAGATACCGTCGCCCCATGTCAGCCATGAGTTGTAGGTGCCGTCGGTAGGAGCGTTTAGGCGGACGATGGCGAAACCGTAGATGAAACCGGCTTCACCTTTGCCGACGAAGTATTCGTGGGGAACTGCCGCTTCATAGGTTGTTGAGCCGCTGCCCACATTGACCTTGTACTGGGCGCCCGGAACTTCCTGGGCTGCCTGGAAATCCCAGCTTGTCTGTGTGCCGTCGGTCAGCTGGCCTATGGAAATATTCGGAACCATTGTATCGCTCCAGGGCGCGTTTTTGTCACCCGAACCGTTAGGTCCCGCGGGGTCGGCTCTGAACTGGATAACGTCGCCGTTCCAGAGGTTGCCCTCGCCCGAAGGCAGTGAATGTCCGTCGGGTTCATTTGTTATCACCGCGATGTAGAGATTTTTTTCATCCCAGCGCAGCCATAAATCGAAGCTGATATCGATTTCACCCGCGCCGTTGTCGCAGTAATAAGAAGCTGACTGAGCGGGATCGATGTGCATGGACGCCTCGCCCCACTCCTCAACGGTAACGACACCGTCAATAACGGGCAGAATATTGAAATAAGGTACCTCAATCTTATCAATATCCTGGGCGGAAATCGGGAAGGACATAAGCATTACCATGATTATAACAAGCGCAAGAGCCATTTTTCTCATTTTTTTGCGTTCCTTTCTTTTCGGCTGTGATGCCGTAATATTTGATATGTATTAATGGTATGCCGGAATGCTATATGAATTTGCCGTGAATAAATTATTTCTACACATAGTCTAACATATGAAGTTAGCAATGTCAATTGACATTTGTTACTATCTTTTATGTTCTAAATTGTGCATTATAACGTTTGACGGTAGAGCGCTTAAGTTATCCACAGGGTGTGCATAACTCTGTGGATATCGATTCATATTATGTATATTATTGTAATTTTTTATTAACACCGAATGTCGGTTATTTTATTTGACTTATCTGAAAATATAGACTAAAATAGATTTGACATCAAAAAGATATATAGATATATAAAAATATAAACCATAAAGAAAAGAAAGGATAGTAATCATGGCCGGACAGGAAGTTCATCCCTACACACCCGAAGGATATGTATATCCCGGCGAAAAAGCGGTGCTCGACAGGCTCGAATGGTTTCGTGATCAGAAATTCGCCCTCATGATGCACTGGGGACCCTATACCCAGCCCGGAATTATCGAGTCGTGGGGACTGTCGGACGAGGACAGCTCATGGTCGCGCTCCGATATTGACTGGATTGATAATGCGGATAAATTCAAGAGACAATACTGGGACCTGAACAAAAGCTTCAACCCCGTACGCTTCCGTCCCGACAGGTGGGCTGAGCTGGCGGCGGACGCCGGATTCAGATACTGTGT
>JAQVWU010000449.1 GCA_028709565.1 Eubacteriales bacterium | reverse complement strand
GCGTTTTTCATATCCGACGGCGGGTCGGCAATTTCCAGGGTTATAGCAACCGGACCGTCGGCTGTTCCGTTGATCAGACCGCTCAGCTTTTGCCTGACCATGTCGGCGGCGGAACTCTGTTTGTCTTCGGTATCGGCGGCTATATTCAGGGTATAGAAAGCTTTGCCTGATATACCGAGGATAAGGGGTTCACCGTCTGTCTGAACTACACTTTTGGGCGGCGGCAGAATGATTTTTTCGGGTTTCATGTTCGTTACCTCGCTTTTATTCTTATTGCGATTTATACGATTGATTTTCATTCGTACTTTTTTGTATTTTCTTCAAAATCGAACAACAACTCGTCGCAGTCAATCTCCGACAGGCTTTCATCGTGGATAATATAGTCATCTTCATCGTCGTCATCTTCATCTTCATCGTCGTCGATGTCCCACCCCATGTATTGCACGGGCGGGTCTCCTTTGCTTCTGACAATCTGCGCTTCCTTGGTTAGGTCATCCGTTTCGTTCAGCAGCCTGCATTGAAATGCAAATTCATCACCGAAATCAAACAGATATTTAAAACTGTGTCCCGGCCGCAGCACCTCATTCAAATTGTAATAGGGTGTGTATCGTTCCTCGTCCTCAATATCCTCACAGAAATAGCTGTCTTCGTCGCTCCACAGGCGATTGTCCATAAAGAACGCGTGAGCGTGGTCGTCCTCAAAGACAAAAGCGTCTATAATCGCTAGGTGCAGGTCGTATAATGTCGCGTCAGCCGCTATTTTTATATGGCGATAGCAGCCGGTGCGAAATGAAACGGAGATTACAAATGATTTTACCGATTCCGCCCATTCTTTATTCGGCATGATATTCACTCCTGTTTATTAATCTGTGTGTTTGCAATTTATATATGTGCTTGTTATTTTACCGCGTCCAGTATCAGCACCCAGTCGTTTCCCTTTCCCGTGGTCGGAGGCACAAAATATTCGGCGCCCTCACCGTTCAGTATGGCAAATACGTGTTCCTCACCGTTTCTCGGGTCAAACCATGCAGCACGCAGCACCTTCCCGCCGGGTATTTTTAAATCGGCGGCAAAGGGCAGTCCCAGGGGGCTGTAGATATAGGCGTAGCGGTCGCCCATTGAGGCGCTAATATGACCCATGCTGGGGTAATGCGTCTTAACCATGTCGTTGGCGGGGCGGAGTGAGAAGAAGTCGCGGCTCAGGCGCAGCTTTTTGGCAAAACCGAATTGCTCGGCTCCCGGATGCGTCAGCGCATCCTTCCAATTATAGGTGAAATAATCGGATGGTTTGTCGTTGAAGGACCATATACAGTGATTGCCGTATGTCTGACCGCACGCGCCGGCGGTTATATTCCAGTATGTGTTCTGACGCGTGTCGTCGGCATTCCACAGATATCCCAGCGACGCGTCGAAACATGCCGGATGGTCCTCATAACGAGACTCGGAATCCATATAGGGCTTGTCCGATTTTTGTGCCATTTTCAACATGATTTCATCGCTCTTATAGCACTGCGCGGCAGAGTGGCTTGTCTGAGCCGTATGAAAATCAATATAATCGGCGTCGTCAAGCCAGTCGAGGGAATTGCGGCATCCGACCGGGTGAAAGGTGATAAGATGCGTGTCGCCCGTATCATGTATACCCCGGGCCATGCCGTCTATTATCGCCCGGTGCTCCGGTGTATCCAGCGGGCGGTCGCCTCCCAGCATCCAGATGATATTCCATTCATCCCGGTAACGTTCGGCGATAAAACGGGCATATGTATACGCGTTTGACGGGTTGAATACCTCGGGCCCTTTCCCCCAGAGTTTGTTGAATTTGTCACCCCAGGCGGGCAGCATTACGATAAACATATTGTGCTTCTGCGCCAGTGAGACGATATAATCGACATGCGCCCAGTAGGAATAGTCGCCGTCGGTATCGGGCAGCGCCGGGTCGGGCAGACCGTCGGTAAATTTCAGGGGAAGGCGTCCGTATGCGTTGGGGACCGTCAAACCCTCAAATTCCGCCAGGGCGACCGCCTGCACCGCGTTGAAGCCCTGCCGCGCGCGGTTTTCAATATAGTAAACGGCATCCTCGCGGTTGACCCGGTGGAAAAGCTCCCACGCGGTGTCACCGGCATACAAGAAAGGGGTATTATCGGCGAATGAAAGATAGCGTCCTTTCACACATAATTTTTTCATACGTTGTCTTTCCTTTTTTTTTGTTTTTTTATGGATGTTTGCTTCCGTTTTTTATATTATAAGTCATCAATATTGTTTTGTCAACAACCGTTAACGTTTTATTAAATAAACCGGGCTTGTAGTTTTAACCTTTGCAGTTCCATATTCTACATCCGTAAAATAATTTCAAAAAACCGCTTGACAAATGTAGAACAACTGTATATAATATAAACAGGTAAATTAATTTACAACTGAATATTTATCTTGGATTCGGCAAGTAAATAAATATACTGCAGATTATCTGGCGATGCCCCACTAAATGGAGGCGAAAACATCCGATTGTATTAAAATAATGCAATTATATTCAACAAATTACAGCAATGAA
>JAQVWU010000448.1 GCA_028709565.1 Eubacteriales bacterium | reverse complement strand
GCCGAAACGCCTGAAAGGTACAACAGACACGCCTCCGCCGTCGCCTATGACGACGACGCGGACGGCCGCTGGGACAGGATATTCTATACCTATCAGGAATTCTGTAAGCTGTCCTATGACCCGGCGAGCCATAAATACAATCTCAACGGCGGTCAGTATACCGTTTCCGGTTTCACTGACGGCAAAACCGGCGAAATTACAGCGGCGCCCGCCGGCTTTGTCCGCTACAGCTACAATCCCCTGTCACGGCGGCTTGAGCTCCATGAAACCTATATATTCAAAACGGGACTCGTTACGGCGATTAATACGGCGGTACCGGATATCGTCATCGGCGGCACGCGGTATACTGTCGGAACCGGAAACTTTCCGGGCGCGGAATATGACAGCGCGGGCGCCGGCATCGGGCTCATCGGCAAGCAGGTTAACTATGTGCTCTCCGGAAACGCCGTCATACGCATTTTCGATTCCGCAACGGCGGAGGTTTATGCCGTCTTCGACAGTCTGACAGGGCTAACCTCCTCGGGCTACGCGACGGGTCTGGTTTATATTCAGTCGGGAACGCCCTCGGTAATTACAATAGCGACCATCAACGGCCTGTCATATCAGACCTTTGCCCGGAGCGGCGGGGGGGATGGCGCGAACGCTTTAACAAAGGGCATGCTGTTCACGGGAACAAAGGACGCGCTGGGGTTCTGGCACCTGCAGACCGTTTCCCTGCCGGAACCGGCCGCAGCAGCGGAATCATCGGTATCGGCATTATCGGCGGAATCCGCCTGCAACATAACCTTTAAAAACAATATCGCTCACACCCCGGGCGGGATAAATCAATTTAACACAAACAGGGATACGCTGTTCATCGTTTATAACCGCGATACAGGCACGATTGAGACGGCAAAGGGCATTCCCGCCGACGATTCGGCTATTCGCGTACGCGGCAAAATCCACGTCGCCTATTCGGCCACCGGCAACGGACCTACGGCGCAGTTCGTCTATGTCGGCGAAGGCGCTTTTGAGAATTTTACGACGGTCTCCCGTGAATACAGATACGATACGGTGATTTATGTCGACAGAAATTCCAAAGCCACCGCGATACCCGGTGAATACGAATCATGGCAATACAGCAGGGTGCTGGATATGATAAACGGCAGATTTATCACGGTAAACACGACATATGACCGTCAGCTCAAGGCGGGCGGATTCTATACGGTGAAAAACGGATATGTCTCCGGTCAGGCTGTCGTCGGCGGCGATTCGGAGATCAGACAGGGCAGGCTTATTGACGCCGGCATGTTTTTCAGCACGGTCATTGACGCAACCCGTGAAAAAACGATAACCGACAGCGCCTATATCTATCTTTATTATATAAAGGACGGCAATGTGGCCGTCAGCGATGTGACGGGCACCCCGCTGACACCGGAAAGCTACGGCGACGGAGCGTTCTGGTATGACGGCTATCAAAAGGGCAGCCGGGTGATTCTCTGCGTGTTTTGACGTAATTCGACATGATAAATCAATTACTAAAATAATATCTGTTTTTTTTAATATTACAAAAACATTACAACTTGAAGAAACTTATTGATAAATGTGTTTTTTATGGTAAGATGTATCTACAGGAATGTATTTCCTTCAAAATTCGACATCCAAAATCCGACATATTACAGCGAGTTGAGGGACAGCTGCATGACGGAGGACAGCGGAAAGCCGGACGGAGAAGCAAATACAACCTGTAGAATTTTTATTTTAAGGAGAAATCCCGCATGCGAAATTTGAAAAGATTTCTTGCCATGACATTGACCATGTTAATGGTAGTCGGAAGCTTCTCGTTTGCATCGTTCGCTCAGGAATTTGACGATGTATACGATTATGCGCAGGCGATTGACGTTCTCTCCGACCTCGGCGTAATCTGGGGTTATGAAGACGGCACATTCGGTCCCGACAATACCGTTGAAAGATGGCACATGTCTCTCTGGATCGCAAAGATGGAGACAGGCAGGACCTCGACAGACGATTATCTTACAGTCTGGAGAGCGGAAGAAAACTACACCGACTTCACGGACGTAGCTGTTGACCAGGCCATAGGCGCCATCAACTACGCGTCTGACGAAGACATTATCATCGGTACCACACCGACAACCTTTGCTCCTACCGCGGGCATCACATACCAGGACGCCCTCACAATGGTAGTACGCGCGCTCGGTTTCGGCGGCAAGGCAATGGACGCCGGTTATCCCTGGAAATACATCAACAAGGCAGCTGAACTCGGCCTTGAAGACGGACTTTCGGGCATAGCCTACAAAGACGTTCTTACCAGAGCCCAGACCGCTCAGATTCTGTACAACGCACTTTACACCATCGACGCCGACGGCAAGTCCTACATCTCCGACGTATTCGGACTTACCACCGTTGTTATCACCGGCACACCCGCATATAGAATAATTGAAACCGAATCGGTTATCAGAACCGGTTATGTAAGCTTCAACGTTCTCAACGCGGACGGCACAATCAACGGCGACGTTACCTATCACCTTCCCTCATCGGCATTCGGCATTGA
>JAQVWU010000064.1 GCA_028709565.1 Eubacteriales bacterium | reverse complement strand
ACGACATCACGCTCAGAGCGATACAGTATGGCTTTATTCCGCCTATATAGTCCTCCAGCAGCCGATATTCGGTTTCGCTTATTTTGGCGGGCGCCTGACTGTTATATGCCTTGAGATATAAAATACGCGGCAAATAGCCTTCTCTTTTAAGGGCGCCGGCGATATATCTGACCCCCAGCGCCTTTTCGTTATAGAATCCGATCAATAGTATGGTGTTCTTCATTTTTTTACATCTCCCGTTTATAATACCACTTTATATGTATTATCCCGCTTTTTATAAACCTTTATGCAAAACCGCCTGAACAATACCCGGCGGTCGGTATTCTGCATTGCGTTTGGGAGACAATTTCTATAATAACAACAAGACAATCAATCCGGAGGTCCAAAATGAATTTAGCAAACATACCCGAAAAATACCGCGGTCATGCCGCCTTCAGCCCGGTTTCCTTTAAGAATATCACGCTGCCCGGGCGTATTGTACGTTCCGCCACCGAACTGTTCTGCGCCGACGAGAACGGTCATGTCGTCCAAAAGGAATTCAGCGCCTATACCGAACTGGCAAAACACCCGTTCGGCATGATTGTGTCCGGACATACCTGCGTCTCGCCGGAAGGGCGTTCCAATCCGGGGCAAAATGCCGTCTGGGACGATATATTTATCCCGGACCAGTCGAAGATAGCCGGTATCGTCGCAGGAGCCGGCATTAAAATCATACTGCAGATCGGCCACGGCGGCATGAAAGCCGAAAAATCAAACGGGGGGCGCCCGGTTTACACCCCCGACAACATGAGTGTTGAACAGATTCGCGAAACGGTGAAAGCCTTTGCCGATGCGGCAAAGCGCGCGCAAAAATGCGGTTTTGACGGTGTACAGCTGCATGCGGCCCATATGTATCTGCTCTCACAGTTCTTTTATGAGCAATACAACCACAGAACCGACGCGTACGGCGGAACGGGTGAAAAGCGATTCCGTATAATCCGGGAAACGGCGGAGGCGGTCAAGGCAGCCTGCGGCGACGCCTTTCCGGTCTTCATCAAGATAAACGGCGACAACAATATAAACAACGAGCGATATTTCGCTGATCTGTGCGAAGCGGCCAACATATGCGACGCCGTCGGGGTGGAGGGGATGGAAATCAGCGGATATGAGTCGCAGCGGGCGGGCACCCCCGAAGCGCCCTACTTTTTTGAAACCGCGCGAAACCTCATGGAGCATACCGGCCTGCCCATTATGCTGGTGGGGGGTATCCGCAAAAGAAGTGAAATCGACGAAATTCTGGCGAGCGGTATAAAAACGGTGTCCTTCTGCCGTCCGGTCATGCAGAATTATGATTTTATAGAAAGACTTTTTTCTTGACAGCCGGCTGCCGCGGTGATATAATAAATCTACCAAAATATTTATTTGAAAAAAGGAATCTGCTATGATTTGCCATGTAACGGTATTAACGGAAAAGCTTCAGGAATCCATTGACTTTTACGCGTGGCTGCTGGATCTGCCCCTGTTCCGCAGGTTTGAAATTGAGGGCGGAGAGATCGCCTTTCTCGGCGAAAACGAGACCAAGCTGGAATTAATATACCGCGACGGTTATAAACGGACGGGAATGGCGGAGGGTATAACGGTAGGCTTTGCCGTCGATTCCCTCGAAGATAAAATGGCGATGCTGGACGAAAAGCATATCGCCCACAGCGCGATAATCTCCCCCAACCCCAATACCCTGTTCTGCTATTTTAACGATTTAAACGGTATAAATATTCAGCTGATGGAAACAGTAATGACATAAGAATATTAAACGCAAAACAGCGTCCCCGGTATGTATTTTAGTGTATACTAAAGGAGTGAAAGGTATGTCTACGGTTTATTGCGGCTCATATGTTCCCCTTGTAATCGAATATCGCGGCAGTCTGGCCGAAAACGTCCATGTGGGCTATGTCTGTGTGGTAGATGAAAACTCCCGCGTTATCGGCAGCGCGGGGGATTCGGAGCAATATGTCTATTATCGTTCTTCGGCAAAACCCATACAGGCGCTGGACACAATCGCCATGGGTCTGCATAAAAAATACAATATTACCGATGAAGAAAGCGTATTGTTCGCCGCGTCCCACGCGGGCGAATCCTTCCATGCCGACGCGCTGACCTCCGTTCTGGGCAAGACCGGATTTACCGAGGATATGCTGGTCATGCTGCCGGCTGTCCCCGCCAATAACGAAGCCGACCGGGAACGCATACGCGCCGGACTGTCCCCGCGCAAAATATATCATAACTGCGCCGGCATGCATATCTCGCTGATGCTGATTGAACGTGAGTCGGGCGGGGATGTGTCCGGTTACTGGAAGCCCGGCTCGCTGAGCAATAAAGCGGGTATAAAAACGGTTGCCGCGCTTTCCGAGCTGACGGAGGAGGCGGTTGTCACGGGGGTAGACGGCTGCGGGGTGCCGGTTTTTGGGGTACCCATGAGAAATGTCGCCGCCGCGTTCAAAAACCTCGCGTGTGTGGACACGATAAATGATGAAAGACTGGCCGGCGCCGCTTCACGGTATATACCGTTAATCAATAAGCACAGCCATATGATCAGGGGCACCGGTTTTCTTTGTACGCTGTTAAACAAAGACCCGAATATCATAGCTAAGGGCGGAGGCGCCGGCATATACGCCATCGGGTTGAAAAAAGAACGCATGGGCATATCACTCAAGCTGGCCGACGGCACCACCGGCACATGGCCGCTGATAATCGCCGAAATATTCAGACAAATCGGTTATAACAATCCGGATACGATGAAGACACTGACAGAACTGCATGACGGCATAATCTATAACGACAATAAAAGCCCCATCGGACATTGCGAAACGGTATTCCGGCTGAATGCGTAAACCGCATAAAAATACTCCCCTCTCAAATTTTTAATTTTGATAAGGGGAGTGTTATTTATATTGATAAAGTTCAGTCGGCGGTGTAGCTGTACTTGAATCTGCCCGCGGGGGCGGTGTCACCGCTGACGTAAAAATCCATGATGTCCCCGTCCTTCTGCATGTTGTCCGACCATTTGAAGTTGACGGTAAAGCCGCCGTCCGCAATACCCAGCATGGCGCGGGGTATCTTAATCTGCAGCCGGCTGCCGGACAGGGCGTATTCGACCTCGCCGACCGCTTCCCAGTTCCACCCGCCCTTCGATTTTTCCAGCAGGGCCGTTTTATTTCCGGGGGAGGAGCGGTTGACTATATAATCGAAGCTTTGCCAGCCTTCCGATTCGTCTTCCACATCAATCAGCAGCCGCATCCACGCGGGGTCGGTGTAAGGGGTAATGGCGTCGGCGCACTCGACCATAAAAAAGATATTGTCGGCGTCCCGGGCGACCTTGGCAAGGACTATATCGTTGCGTCCGGTGGTGTCTGTATAATGCAGGTCGCCGTAACCGTCACAGTCGCGGTTAAAGGTATTGCCGGGATAGGCGATATAACGGGGCGATACGCCCTCCCAGCCGTCCGCGTCATGTATATCGATTGACACGGGCTCAGAAGCGGCGGGCAGCGGGCGGCAGCCTTTATAGCGCCGGATAAACGATACCATCTGGTAATAATAATGGTCGGCCAGTTCACCCTTTGAGGGTTCTATATCGCGGCTGAAGGTGTCATTGAACTGGTCCGGGAAGGCGTTTTCCACGCCGCACCATTCTTTATAGCGTCCGGCAACCCATTCGTTCCAGCCGGTGATAAATATAAAGTCCGGGTCGACGTCCAGAGCGTATTCAAATTGCTCTGCGAAATTTGCCCCGTACAGCTTGGCGTTCTCCCGGGTGTCATAACCCTTGGAGGTGTAGGTGCGCCCGAAGATGTTCAGACCGTTCATGGCGGTGAGCCCGGCCCCGGCGGAGTGATTCTGCGCCACCCCCACCGTCATCTGCTCGGGGGTGCCGTCCTTGCGCCGGTATACCGCCTGCGGGTAGACCGAGAGCCAGCCCCACCGCGAGTTGGGGGCGTCTCGCTTTGACACATAAGAAGGTTCGCCCGGTCTGAAGGTAAAGAAACGGTATATTTCCCCTTCCAGCGGGTCGCTGCGGTCAAGAGCGCGGAAGTGGGACATCATCAGGGGTTTGCCCTCCCAATAGAACCACAGCTCGCGATACAGACCGTCGCGGAAGATTGACAGATATATCTCACGCAGCTGCGCCACGGTATCCGGCCCGTCGGCAAAAGGCAGCAAAAAAGAGATCTTCGGGGTATTAACCCCCGCTTCCCTGGCCCGGGCAAAGACCTCGCACAGGGTGAGATAGCCGTCACGCCAGGTCATGGTACCGTTAGTATTGTCAAAAAAAACCACATCCACGCCGGAGGCGGCGAGCAGTTCCGCCTGTTTGCGCAGCACCCACTTGTCCCTCATATCGTAATAGCCGTATACCGGTTCGTTCCAGTGATAGGCTCCGGTCTGATAATCCTTCCATATGGGGTTGTCATAATCGTTTTGAATTTCGGGATATTCTTTCATCAGTTCGGTTACGTTAATCGCCCGGTGTTGGGAGTGTCCGACATGCCAGGTCCAGAAGAACAAGCCCACATACTTGCCTTCGCGCGTATCGCCCGTTTGTGCGTTTGTCGGCAGTGTGCGGCCCAGACCGTCGGTGGCGACCCAGGTGTCGGGCATGGCGTCACGGGAGACGGTGGGGTGGCTGCCGTCATAGACAATCTCCGGCGGGGTGGTCACCGTTTTGCTGAAATCATACATGGATTTAACCTCTCTGAACATAATGTCCGGTGTATAGGTATAGCTGACCGACATGGTAAACACACCGTCCAGCTCGAGTCCGTTGCTGTAGATATATGTGCCGCTTTCGCTCCGGGAAAACATCCATACGCCGACTCCGCCTGTGCCCCCGCTCAGCAGCAGCAGATATTCGCCGGTACCGCATTCGTCAAAGGACATGGTCAGGGTCGCATTATCGTTAAAATCGACATAGGTTTCGGCGGCGACCGCAGGGGCTAAACGCGTGGCGATATAATTGCCGTCCCAGCGATAAAGGGAAAAGGTAAGCGAACCGATATTGTCGCTATAGCTGGGACAGCTCACCGATACCGCGTCGAAGGGCGCCGCGGCGTAAAAGCGGCAGCCGTATTCGTCGTGTTCGCCGACCTGAAAAGCCGAACGGGAGGATTCCGGTGCTCCCGTATGATACCAAAACTCACTTCTTGCGGCACTCGCCATATTGTCCGGCGTTTCTGTTTCGGTTTCCTGGGCGCCTGTTTCGGGCACCTGCGGTTCCTGCCGCGAGCAGCCCAGCAGCAGCGGCGCGCATAAGACGCAGACAATCACGCGTGATAATTTTTTTTTCATAGACATACTGCCTTTTTATAATATATAATATATTATCATATGCTGCGGCGTTTTTCAACCGGAAAACAAAAAGAAAACAGCGTATCTTTCGATACGCTGTAAAAGTCTGTTGACTAATTATGCTCTTTTCTTGGAAACGATAGCTGCGCCTGCGACAGCGATAACGGCGGCGAGAACTGCGATGCCTGCGATATCGGCGGTCTGAGCTGCGGGTGTTTCAACAACCGGAGCGTCAACTTCGGGAGCTTCTGTTTCAGGAGCTTCTGTAACGATTTCAGGGGCTGCTGCGAGGGTTACCTGTGCGAAGTATTCAGCGTGTTTGCCGAAACCTGTGCATCCGCTGGCGAGCTGAGCGTGGATGTAATCCTGAGCTTCGCCTACAGACCATACTATGCACATACCGAATCCGGAACCTACCGCTACTGCCGGGTTGGCAAGGAAGGAGGACCAGGGGGTACGAACTTCGTATGTGAGAAGATTGCTGGCGTTTGTGATATAGAAATCTTTGTTGGCGGAAGCGGTGTAACCCGATCCCATAGCGTCGGCCCATACTGTGTCGATGAGGTTGCCGGTCGCGCTGGAAAGACCGATACCGTATTCAAGTCTGTATTCGGGTTCATCTTCGTTGGGTTCCGAATAGTTCATCTGAACGGCGCCGGAATACCACATACTGCCGGGATCGTCATCCCATTCGTTGTTGTGATTTCTTACGGTATAAACTGACGCGAAATAAACATAGTTTTCATCCCAGGACATGTAGAAGTCGGGGCAAAGATTCTTCGCGTAGTCGTCGTTTGCGTCATCTGCGCAGGCGGAAGAGAACCAGGTGGATTTTGCGTCGACTTTGTAATATTCGCCGTCTGAAATTACGCCGTCGGGATTCCATGCGGTGTTGGCTTTCTTGATTTCGAACTTAACGTTCTGAAAATCTTCTTCCTGAATCGTTCCCGCAAAAGACGGAACGAGCATCATTGCAAACATCAGGATAACCATGGCGAGAGCAAGTAACTTTTTCATTAGATAACCTCCGTGATTTTTTTTAAATATTTTGAAACGTTACAGCTTTATAATATCACATAAAAAAGGGTTTGTCAATCATTTATTTAAAGTTTGTTGAATAATTTTATGGTTTAAATTAAATAATTATCAGGGTATAAAGGATTAATTTTTGCGAATACTATATTAATAATCAACATTACACAAAAATAAGTCAGAAAATCTGTAAAACAGTAACAAACATATATCAAAAAACAAGAAAACGCTCTGATTTATTACGCAATAATACCAAAATCGCCGTATTATTCATAAACCTTCAAACCATGTCCGAATAACCGCCCTCCGGACCTTCTTTTTGTCAGTTCATATAAAATACATATACAAAGCCACAATCACCGGTGTTGTAAAAATTACGTTAATTTTCTGTTGACTCGTATTTCACCGCGCGCAGGGCGGTGCCTTTATAATAATGAAGCAGTATCTCGTCATATGTATAACCCGAGTCGGCCATCGCAGCCGCGCCGACCTGGCTCATGCCGACCCCGTGCCCGTAGCCGTAACAGGTGAAGATATAATCGCCGTCTTGCCTTTCTACGGTAAAGAGGGTGGAGCGCAGTCCGAGAATACTCCTCAGTTCGCCGGCGGGTACCGATACCCCCCCCACGGTGATATAGTCGGCCCTGCCGGTATCATTGCAGGTGATTGCAATATCGCCGGCCGGCCGGACGTCATAACCGGCGCCCCTGAGCTTATCGGTCAGTTCGTCTGCCCCAAAGACGGTGGTGAACGGCTCTTCGCTCTCGGGTGTATACACCGAATGCAGATAGGGCAGCTCTCCGCCCCATACATTCACCGAAGACTCGGTCTTTCCCGACGAGCTTGCGTGAAAGAGCGCGCAGGCGACCGCGTCATCATATGTGATAATCAACCCACGCACCGGCTCCGTCGCAGCGCGGATGATATCAAACACCTCGTCCGCCTTCTGTTCGGTCCAGCGCGCCGCCGCCTCCTCCGCGGAAAGATATGCCTTGCAGCATTTATAGTCGGTACAGACCGAAGCGCCGTCCGCATGTCCGCCCGGGTTGTTTGTCAGTTTATACAGCAGATAGCTGCGGGCCGCCACAGCCTGGGCCTTTAACGCTTCGGGGTTGAAAGCCGACGGCATCTCGGCGGCGACCACCCCGGTGATGTACTCCTCGGTGTCAATCTCAAATGTCTCACCCCGCGCGGCGTCGTATACCTTAATGATGCCGGGCATCACTATATCGGAAGATTCCGCAATGAAGCTGTCCGGAACCGAAACGGGTATGACGATATCCCCCGATGTGTAGTCTATGATATGCTCCGCCCTGTTTCTGATTTCGGCGACGAACAGCGGCAGAACCGCCATCACAGCCGCGGCGATTATGTAGGCAATGATTTTTATCTTCAATTTTGTTTGCGCCTCCGTTTTAATATGGTTAATAGTGCTAATCGGTTAATTATATTAAACCGCAGGCTTATTAAGACTTAACCGTAGCAGGTTTTACCGGGCGGCGCTCAGTTTGAGCAGCGTCATACGCCTTCTTACATAGGGCGCGTATCTTAACGACATGTTAATAAATTCACCGGTATCGGGAAGGCCGATTTCCGTCAGCGTGGTTTTTGCGCCGCAGGACCGCAGATAATCCCGGATATAACAGGTATCGGGCAGCGTGCCGATTAGACCGACAAGTGAGGCCTGAACCGCGGCTATATGTCCGGCGGTAATGCCGTCAAAGGGGTCGGGCGTATTCTCCGATATAATGCCTTCGGTCAGCTCTCCGAACACGGGGTTCAGACGTGAATGGGAGAAATACCCGCCGGTCCGGCGGTATTCGATGCCCTCCCGGGCGAGCCGTTTGTATTCCTCGAGCACCAGCAGGGTGGATACCCCCACCTTCTCCCCGTGGAGCGCGTCGGTGGGCGGGTTTATACAGTGCATCTCCCAAAGGTGGGACAGGTGATGCTCGGCGCCCGACGCCGGACGGGAGTTGCCCATGTATTGAATAGCCATGCCCGACATAACCAGGCATTCCATAACCTTTTCGGTATAATCCGCCGATTTAATATCCGATTCCATAACCCGCATTACCGCGTCCTCCTCCAGAGCGTAGATATCGGCGTCTATCGGTTCGCCGGTTATGATATGGGCCGCCTTCCAGTCAAACAGCGAGATATATTTGCCGACGATATCGCCCACCCCCGAAGCGGTCAGAGCTGCGGGAGCGGCGCCGTAGATGTCGGCGTCGGCGAACAGGGCGGCGGGCGCGGTTGACGGATATGTAACCTTTCTGCCGTCAACGGTCATGGCCGCCACATTGGAGACAAAACCGTCCACCGACGCCGCGGTGGGGAATGAGATAAAGGGTAAACCGGCTTCGTTGGCGGCATAACGGGTCAGGTCGTGTACCGTTCCCGCGCCGCACGCGACAAGATAGGCCGGACGGCGTTCGGATATGGCGGTGGCAATCTCCCCGGCCCTAATGTCGGTCGCCGTCACATCGCTGCCGAAAACCAGCTTATCGGGTGACGGCGGGGCATGGCGATATGTGTTTGTATCACACACGACAAGCCCGGCTCCGTCCCCAAAGCGGGAAGCGAGCCAGTCGGTCATATCGGCCGCCGCGCCCGGGCGTATGATTATCGGGTCGGTATATGCTTTCTTAATAATTATCATCCCTTTTCGCATATTACCGCCCCCGCCGCAATATATATTATTGATGAACGTGGATCCGCGTTCTTATTTCAATACCGATATCGCAGGGGGGACGGAGTCAGTTATGTTTATATATTCAATGCGCGCTTCGACACTTAAATTTTTCGGCGTTATATTGCTCTCGGTCATAACGCTTATTATTCTCATCGCGTTCATTCCAACCATTGAACCGCCGTCATCGGTGGTCATCACCGCAAATCAGAAGATAAACTACGCCAATATCAAGACTAACGAAGACCGCATCGCCTTTCTCGCGCAGTTCGGACACAAGGTCAGACCGGAGCCGGTGGAAGAAAAGGAAATCACCATTCCCGGTGTCTTTGACCGTGTCATGACCGAATACAATAACCTTCAGAAACAGCAGGGTTTTGACCTGACCAGATATGAGCGCAAAAAGGTTACCCGTTATACCTATATCGTGGAAAACTTTGACGGCTATAACGGCACGGTATACGCCAATATCCTCGTCTACCGCAACAAAGTAATCGCCGGCGACCTCTGCTCCGCGGATATTAACGGCTTTGCAGACCAATTGTAGTAAAAAAACCAAACAAACGCAGGTTTATATATCCACCTTCATGCCGTCATAGGAAACCGCAAAGCCGGCGTCGGCGGCAGTCTTCTCAAATTCCTGCAGCGAATAGAGTCTGCCGCCGTCAATGAAGCCGTTATGGGAAAAATGATGCGCGATGAACCGCGTGTTTTCGTCCGCCGCGCCGGCTTCGGTGAGCACCTGCTTCATTTTAATATCGGCGGGCAGGCCCATGTGGTTGCGTTCATCCTTACGCATTACATTGGTACAGTCCAGGCTTATCACGTCACAGCGTTTGCCGCGCAGATATTCCACCGTCGCTTCGGGGAAGATACCGGTGTCATGGCCGTAGAGAAAGCGTTTGACACCGCCGCCGCCGCGCTCTTCGAGCAGATACATGCGGCATTCCTCGCTGCGGTCATGGTCGACGGGGAGGGGTACGGCGGTTATGCCCGATGAGGTCACAATGGGCTCAAACATCGGCGCCGGTATAAACTTCAGACCGTTTGTACCTGCGGTTCCCGCGTCGGCTCCCGGCACATATGGCGCGAGCCGCCGGCCTGTTTTTTCGTTGCCGTAAACGGTAAGCCCTTGGTCACCCGGTTCGCGTACGCAGTAGACGGGTGTGCGCCGTGTGGAGAGTTCATAGGCGTCAAAGTGGTCCTCATGGGAGTGGGTGACAATTAAATCGGTTATATCGGGCAGCGAAACCTCCGCCCGCAGCGCTCCGTAATAGATGTCCGGCGGGATGTCGATGAGCAGGGTGCCGTTCACACAGACCCCCGAACGCCCCCGTATCTCGCGCCCGCCGTTTTCCCGGGCTGCACGGCAGACCGGACAAACACAAAACAATGCCGGCAGCCCTTCCGAGGCCGCGGTCCCGATATAGATAATATTCATGTTATAATGCCTTTCAAATACTTTATTTCGTTATAAATTATACAGCCCCAATAAATTTTTGTCAAG
>JAQVWU010000447.1 GCA_028709565.1 Eubacteriales bacterium | reverse complement strand
CATATACCCCTCTCGGTTTTAAAGTTCGGACTGCCGCCCGTAATATTGGTATTATGTTATATCCTGTATTGCGGATTTACAGCCGAACCCAACGAACTGATCTACATAACAAGAGAATTATATGCTATGCTTGAGCACGCGTTAATGTCACTTGCCATATTATTCGGTGGAGCGACCGCCCTCGAAGCGGTCACCCGAAGACTTAATTAATTGAATTAAATGCATAATACGGCGGGATACGAAACCAATCATATCCTGCCGTTGTTCTTTGGCATTGACAATATTCAGTTTTAAATATATAATATGACGGACAGGAAAGAATCAGATATAAATCGAATAACCCGAATAAATCAGGAAACAACAAAATGAAAACAAATTTTTATATATGGCTGTGCTGAATAATTTTATTGTGTTCTTTAACGGCGATTACCGGCTGCAGCCTTCAGCATACAGATAATATTACAGAGGAGTCAACAGTGAATTCGATTGCCGATGACATTCAAAACAACACCCCGGAAGATCAGCGCCGGCTGATTTTCGGTATCTGGAATTTCAATCTTACCTCAGCGGAAGAATTAAAAATCGCCGCCGAAGCTGCCCTTGCCAACGGATTTAATGCGATTCGCATACATATTCCGTGGTTTCACGCGGAAACGGAACCGGGTGTATACACATTCGACCTTTTCAACAAACAACTCGATTACCTTGTGATTGAAAAAGACATCAAGGTGGTCATCACCGTTGATTTTACACGAAGAACCGGTGACGACAGGGTCATTTCCCCCGATGAGTATCAATATGACAGCGGCGGTGTTTTATGCAGCGGGGGAGCGTTTTTCGACCGAGCGATGATCAGCTTTTCCAGCGCCTCGGCAGTCAGGAAAGCCAACGATTTTTATGAAGCGCTTTGCAAAAACCTGATTTCGCGATACAAAGAAAATATTTTGCTCATCAGTCCGGTATTTTCTCAGTATGCCGAAAGCGAATACTGGTGCGCCGGCAATTACGATTACTCGGACAGCGCAAAAAGCGGATTCATTGAATTCTTGAAATCAAAATACGGCGATATTGCCGCCTTCAATCATATCGCCGCAGCGTCATATGCATCCTTTGACGAAATCGAACCGCCCGACAATTTTGCGGGAAACATCGGACTGCTGTGGTATCAATACCGTCATGCAGCGCTGAAATCCTTTATTGACAGTCTGTGCGATACACAAAAAGCGATAGACGATGAGGTGAAGATCGGACTGCAGTTCGGGAGCGTATTCGATGAGGCTTCCGTACAGCGGGGTACGCTGGCTTTTGTAGACCTTACGGAAAAGGCTGATGTCATGTGGGTGGATGACGGACCCCGATATGACCACAACTGGTCTATGGACTATATCGGCTCTGCCCTCAGGGCGCGGGGCAAACAATCGGCAAATGAAATCGACGGTTATTATCACATACAGAACGGAAACTGTATCATAGAGGATTATCTGAATCAGGGAATACAGAGTTTTATACACGGCACCGATTATCTGACCGTGGCAAACTGGTCGATTGATCAAAACTTTTATGATAACGCCGAAGTGTTTCGCACAATCGGCGAATATACCGACCCGGCAACAAAGCTCCTGCCGGCTGAAGATCCCGTTCTGGAGGTCAGTCTGTATGATATGTTTGTCAGGCGTTCGCCGGCAAAATATATAACGCAATACAATAAACTGACCGAAAATGGCAAAATTGTATGTAATATCAATATCACCGATGACCTGACACAAAAAATCCCCGATGAAACGGCCGTCATATACGCCTTCCCCGCTTCCTTTTCCGATTCCGACAGCGATGGTGAACTGTCTTACCGGAGTTATGACCGGCAAACCGGGCTTTTCGGCGAAATGCAGTGGTCGGATCAATACAACGCGTGGCAGGGCGACGCGGAGTTCTGTCTTGTGGGCAGCGGTATGATGCACCCTGATATTCTGGACAGCGCCGTTGTATTCACCGCGCCGAAGGACGGACGCATCACATATTCATTTTCGGCAACCGTTGTCGACAAAAACAGCGACGGTGTAAGAATGTCGGTTTTGCACAACGGCGAGATTCTCTACCCGGAGCAGCATATAAAAGATGAAAGCCTGGAAGCCGAGATCACCGCGGACGTTAAAAAGGGTGATGAAGTGGCGCTCATCTGCAATAAATATAAGAGCAACAGCTTTGATTCCATTAATGTCGTCATAGACATCTCTTACCGATAATAGCCTGTCATATTGCAAAACCGCCCCCGGCATAAAAAGATGCCGGGGGCGAATGTTTATTTAATTATCGCGTCGGAGAGGGTCAGCGTTTTCTTTAAGCGTTCGCCGAATTCGGCGTCCTCAAGATATCGTTTGACCGACCATGTCCTTTCACAGAGTGCGGGGAGCTTTTCTTTTACAGGCTGGATGTCCTGCTCATAGGTACATTCCCAGGCGCAGAGCTGCGCCCCCAATACTTGTTTTGTAGGCTGTATATGAATGGGATTGAGATGGGCTATCGAATTAACCCAAAAATGCTGCCAGTTATAT
>JAQVWU010000446.1 GCA_028709565.1 Eubacteriales bacterium | reverse complement strand
AATGTCTCCAAAGAAGAGCAGCTGGATGAACGCTTTCATATCCCTCAGAATACCGTCGACAGGCAGATATCTTTTCTTTGAAAAAGGCATCTGTGGTGACAACTTTGCCTTTTTCGTCTAAAAAAAGCAGTGTTTTTAACTACTATTTTGATTTTAACTGTCAAACTCGGGATAATGGGTTAAAAGTACTGATACCCTTGTATATAAGTGTAACTATAGCTTTGTTTTAAAAAGGACGGTTATTATGGGAAAAATAAAAATAGGTGTCTTTGGAGCTCATCGCGGTATGACAATGATTCATCAATTAATCGGTAATCCGTATGCGGAACTTGTGGCAGTCTGTGATAAATATAAGCCTGTGCTCGACCAGTGCGCCAAGCTTGCTGATGAAGTCGGCATTAAAATCGAATTATATGAAAAGTTCGATGATTTCTTCAACTGTGATATGGAAGCTGTTGTTATGGCAAATTACGCGCACGAACATGCTAAGTTCGCCATCGGACTTCTTGAAAGCGGACGTCACATTATGAGCGAGGTCTTAACCTGCGCCAATCTCGCAGAAGCTGTGCTGCTCGTCGAAACGGTTGAAAAAAGCGGAAAGGTTTACTCATATGCTGAAAATTATTGCTATTTTAATACCACTTATGAAATGAGACAGTTGTATCGCCGCGGCGATATAGGTGAATTGATGCATGCCGAAGGTGAATATATACACGATTGTTCATCAATTTGGCCCCAGATAACTTACGGCGAAAGGGATCATTGGCGCAACCGGGGTTATTCAACGTTTTATTGCACGCATTCTCTCGGTCCTGTATTATTTGCGACCGGTTTACGGCCGGTTCGTGTCGTGGGTGTAGAAACACGCAACATGCCATTTATGCGCAAACTCGGTGCGAATGCCGCGGTTTGCGGAATGGAGATTGTCATACTCGAAAATCAGGCTATGGTAAAAAGTATACACGGCGGATTAAAACGTGAACCCGGGTCAATTAATTATCAGCTCTACGGTTCAAAAGGTTCTATGGAAACCGACCGTTGGGACGGGGGGCAATTGCATGTATATCGCGAGGGTGAGCGCAACTGCCAAGGCGAACATGTCAAATATAAACCCGAGTTTACAATTAAAGACGCGGCGGGCGCCGGTCACGGAGGCAGCGACTTCTTCACCACGCATTATTTTATCAAAAATATCCTCGGAGATGAAAACGCGAAAGCCAATTGTATTGATGTATACCAGGCGATTGATATGTGTATACCCGGGATTTTAGCGTATAAATCAATTGTAAACGGAAATACCCCTCAGGATATTCCGAATCTGCGCAACAAAGACGAACGGGACGCTTATCGTCATGATACCTTCTGTACATTTCGTGAGTCAGCTGGAGATATGTGGGTTTCCAATAATATCAATATGGAAGATGATATAGCGGACGAGGTATACGCAATGGTTGCTGAAAAATGGCACAACAACGAACCGGGTTGATTTAATATAATATATAAAAATATAAGATTAAGAAAGGTGTAAAAAATGGATTTCAAACCTGTAAAAACAGCGGTCATAGGCTGCGGTGTAATAAGCAAGATATATCTGGAAAATTGTACAAAAAAATTTAAAATACTCGATATTGTCGGCTGTTCGGACATAATTCCCGAGCGAAGCGCACTCAGAGCGCATGAATACGGCATAAAGCAAATGACTAACAGTGAAATATACAATGATCCGGAAATTGAACTGGTGTTAAATTTAACCTATCATACATCACACTATACGGTAACGAAGGAATCACTGATGGCCGGGAAACATGTATACAGTGAAAAAATGCTGGCCAATACCTTTGATCAGGCAAAGGAACTTACGGAAATTGCTGAAGAAAAAGGATTACTCTACGGCTGTGCGCCCGATACGTTTCTGGGATCAGGATTGCAGACAGCGCGCCGCGCAATCGACAGCGGTTGGATAGGTATTCCGATAGCCGCGGAGGCTATATTAATACGCAGTTATCACTTTGAACGCGGCAGCGCTGACGCGGAACGGCATTTTGTATATAAACCGGGCGGCGGGATTATCTTTGATGTCGGCTGTTATTATCTGACCGGATTGGTTAATTTACTCGGTCCGATTAAGCGCGTTTGCGGTTTTTCAGTGACGCGTGAAGCGAACGAAAGGTATTTTATGAACAGCGAAAATCCGGATTACGGTAAAATAATGAAGATAGAAACCCCAAATCACACAGCGGGTGTTATGGAATTCATAAACGGAACCTTCTGCCCTATTTTAACTACATCCGAAGGTTCGAATTTTACCAACCGTTATTCGATCTTCGGTACTGAGGGCACTTTGACTTTAAACGACCCGAATAATTTTTCCGGCAATGTCTCCATACACACCAAAACCGGAACGGATATGACCCTTCCGGTTGCACATGCGTATACAGAAAATGAACGCGGACTCGGTGTCGCCGATTTAGCCTATGCGCTTCGCATGAATCGCAAGCCTCGAGCCGGATGGGAGTGCGGATTGCACACACTGGAAGCGGCTCACGGCATAGTAGACAGC
>JAQVWU010000445.1 GCA_028709565.1 Eubacteriales bacterium | reverse complement strand
AAAATCCTCATCCGGTTTAGTCCTGTCAAGATATGACGGCAAACATATATTTTGGTATACGGTGAATTCCGGGATTAAATTAAAAAACTGAAAGATATAACCGACCTTTCTTCTTCTCAGTTCGGTGAGTTTTGTGTCATTCATCAAGCACAGGTCATCACCGTCGAGTATGACCTGTCCGCTGTCCGGTTTATCGAGCCCGCTTATTATATTAAATAATGTTGTCTTTCCCGAACCGCTCCGTCCCATAACGGCAGTGAAACTGCCTTTATCAACCGAAAAGCTTATGCCATCCAGCGCTTTAACGGCACTTCCGTTTCTTCCGTATGTTTTTGTTATTCCGGAAATATCAAGTATTTTCATATAACAAACCACAACTCCCGTTAATTCAATTTGTTTCTTTGAATTATATCATTTGAACCTTACAACGGTGTGACGTGCATGTTTTTAATTATAAAAAGAACTTCCCTTCAAAACCGGAAATCTCAATGTAAAGACTACATCCTCATTTAAATTATTTGCGGCATATATATCGCCAAAATGACTTTTCAATATCTGTTTGGCAATATATAAACCCAGACCTGTACCGTTTTTATTAATACTCGCAAAACGATTAAAAATCATATTTACATTCTGCGATTCTATACCGTCTCCTTTGCCCGTAATACGTATGATATATTCATGTGCTTCCCTTTTATAATATAAATTAATACACGCATCCTCAGGCGAATGTTCAACCGCATTTTTTAAAATGTTTAAAACAGCCTCCTTGAGCCAAAAGGTATCAAACCACCAATCTTCACCGGCGTCACCGTCAGCGTCAATGTGTATATTCTTATTTTCCGGCAACGGATATAAATCATTTATAACAATCTCCGTAAATTCCGTCATGTTATTTGACGTAATGTTCATTTTGATTTTGCCCGAATCAAATCTGCCTGTTGTCATCAAATCACCGATTAATTTCGTCATTTTATTAATTTGTTCAATCCCGGACTCCTGATTAATGTCATGCTTTTCTATAATCAGACGCAATACGGATAACGGTGTCTTTAACTGATGGGCAATATCTTCCATGAAATCATTCATATTTTCTTTTTCTTTAAAGAGCACGGAAATATGAAAGGCTGTTTTTTCAGAATATTCTTTGATGGCATTTATCAGCGGACAAGCGGCAGAATCGCTGTAAAAATTCCGGCTTTTTTCCGTGTTATTCTGCAGGTCATCAACCCAGACCGCGGTTTTATGCATAAAATGTTCGGTCCTTTTAATTGCAGTGAGAGAAATAAAAATAAAAATAATAAATAAAATCGATATGATAACACAAAAAGTCATAATATAAAAGCCGGGAAAGGATCCGATTATAACTTCCCCGCTTTTTTCATATCCGGTATTTTGCAGCAGATCCATACCCTTTTCATAGTAATCACCGTTGATATTTATGTTAAGAAAGCTGTCGATTATATTTTGTTCCGCTTTTATGTCAGGTTCGCTGACAATACCGAGAAATGATACGGTTTGTTTTATATAAAGCTGCTTTAAAACAAACACAAAGCAAACCATACATAAAATCATACACAGCCACAGTAAACCAACTGCGATAATATAATTTCTTTTCGGCATTTTAAATTATCCCTTTCAATAAATCCGATTCAATTGCCGTTTATATCTATACACCACCGGTACCCGTAACTTTTTACGGTTTCGATATACGGCAGACCGTTGAAATACTGAAGTTTCTTGCGCAGTCTTGAAATATGAACGTTAAGTGTATTGTCTTCAACAAATTTATTTTTCGAATCCCATACGGCATCAAGCAGAACGTCGCGTTTTACGATTTTTCCGCTGTTTCTGATTAATATTTCACAAAGCTCCTGTTCAATTGCGCCGAGTTGTATTTCAATATTATTACGAAATACTTTCCGGGAATCCAAATGAATTTCCAGTTCACCGCTGTATAATATATTTGCGATATCCTGCTGATTTTTACGCCGCAGATGCGCATGTATACGGCTTAACAAAAGCCTCCCGGAAAACGGTTTTGTCACATAATCGTCCGCTCCTTTTTGAAAACCCGCGATTATATCTTCTTCCCTGTCACAAACCGTTAAAAATATAATCGGATTTGAATAAAACGTTCTGATTTTTTCGCATAAATCAAAACCCATGCAATCAGGTAGCATATTGTCCAGCAAAATCAAATCGATATTTTCCGATTTTAATATTTCCAGTGCTTCGGTTCGCGTTTCGGCGCACGTTATGTAATAATCATTTAACTTAAGCAACTCCGACAGTTCCCGCTTAAGCTCCGCGCTGTCTTCTATAAATAAAATCTTCTCCATCATATCGCTCCGTAAAGTTGTTTCGATAATCACCCTTCAGGGAATTTGTTATTTCTTTGCATATATCGCTGTTCCGGCATGTTTTCATTATATCATACATTGTCATGATATGGAATATTTTATGAATCATTTTTGTTGATTAAGTATAAACATAGAGAAGTCTGCCGCTTTCACAGTCACTTCTCTATGTCACACTGTGTTATGTTTTAAAGTGATCCCACTA
>JAQVWU010000444.1 GCA_028709565.1 Eubacteriales bacterium | reverse complement strand
AAGAGACGGACGTTCGCAATACGCAAAACCAGCACTAACCTGGTAGGGCTGCGGAGCTTGCACCGCCCGCCTGGTGTGCTGTATGTACAATTAATGAATCCGTATACGGAGATAAAAACGGTATAAAAATATGTCTGATAATCCGATATGCCGATTACGCATACAAACGCGGATCTGAAAGTGACGGTCGTTCGCAATACGCAAAACCAGCACTAACCTTGTAGGGCTGCGGAGCTTGCACCGTCCGCCTGGTGTGCTGTATATACAATTAATAAATCCGTATACGGAGATAAAAACGGTATAAAAATATGTCTGATAATCCGATATGCCGATTACGCATACAAACGCGGATCTGAAAGTGACGGTCGTTCGCAATACACAAAAACAGCACTAACCTTGTAGGGCTGCGGAGCTTGCACCGTCCGCCTCTTTCGGATTCGCCCGCCGGGTGTGCTGTTCGCGAAAACCAAGGAATATGTATACGGGTGTATATACGGTATAAAAATACGTCTGATAATCCCATTTTTATTTCTGACTAAATCTACACCCGAATCCATGGTGATATGTTCACGGGCGGAGCAAGCTCCGCAGCCCTACGGACTCTGCGCGAATTTATGCTAAACCTGCCGAATATACACGGTGTTAAAATATCCTATGACTGTACATCGTAAGCGCAAAATATAACCGCGTATAAACATAAGGATTGACTGTTTCGGCGCAAAAAAGCGCGGCAACATTTTACCTTTGCCGCGTCCGCTTTATCCGTTAAGGCTGATCTTCAATATAATCGTACAGCGTGTAATCGAAAGTGAAGCCCGGTCCCAGGCTGTTGAGAAACGCCAGCACGGCGTCCCAGTATGCGGGGTTGCAAACCTCGACCCCGTCCACGATGACCGACTTCTCGATGCCGTCAAACTGTGTCTGCGGTCCCATATGACGCGCGGTTTCGGATATCAGATTTAGTTGTTCCCTGTCCTTGCCCTTTCCGATTGACTGATTGGGAGACACACCCTCGGCCGCAAGGATAATCTCGGCGATATTCGGCGCAGCCATGGGGGTGATATTGTTTACCGGAACTGGCGGCAGCTCCATTCCGTATGTACGGAAACATAGATCTGTGATTTTTTCAATATAAACAACGTAAAGCATATTTCCCGGGGCGTATACATTTTCGTTTGTATACAAATAATGTGTGTCATTCGTTGACTGCACTTCAATGACATAAACCGAACCTGTATTTACCGGTATGGCAGAGTCGAATCCAAAATAAAGCCATCCGTATATATCGCTTGCGACCGCATAAATCGTTTTTGAAGCTATGACTGTACCGTTTATAGTTGCCTCGCGAATATTTACGGTAATATCGGCAGCGGGTCCCCAAAGTCCCATTACATAAACCTCCACACCGGTCAGAAGCGGCATTTGTGGTATAAATTCCTGACCAATCGGCTTATTCCCATAAATTGAATAGGCCCAGTCTCCTCGGCTTTCATTAGCCTGGTCGACCGTTCCGCTTATCGCGTATACGCCGGGGATACCGAGAATCATAAACATCGCAAGTATCAGCGCAAAAAGTTTTTTAGATTTTTCCCTCATGCCTGCTGCTCCTTTTTAATATTGTTTACGGTTAAATACGAGCGATACAAAGACGGTTCCTGTAATCGGTCTGAACCGGTTAAGCACATCACCTCCTGCAAAAAATCCTGTTATAATATAATAAACAATGTGCAAGTATATTATATTATTTTCTCCATCTTTTGTCAACGGTATATTATATAAAATTTTATTTACTTTACTGCAACTTATAACAATATTTCTATCAATTTTTGTCGGTTATATCTTATTCTACGATTAATTTCAGGTATTTAATGCCATTCAATGCCGCATGACGACGCGGCGTATAAATCAAGGATTCCGGTATATTTTTAAGGTTTCCGCGGCGAATTTGCGCATAAATGAACCGCGGCAAACTTTCACATTTGCCGCGGCGTTATTGGCTTTATTTATTACTTCGCGTATTCAAGCAGGCGCTGCCTGAAGTAAATATAGTCCTCAAAGGGCACCTCTTCGGGGACTCCGTGGTCGCTGGTGGGCAGATATCCGCCGCGGCGGCGCATGGGAGGCATTATGCGGTCGACCATGCGGTCAATGGCGTCGCGTCCCCGGGCCAGCACGCGCTTGTCCATGCCGCCGGAGATGACCAGGTCCGGGTATTTTTCGCCGACCCGCACGACGTCGCAGCCCGATGCGACCTCAAAGGGGCTCATGGCGTCCATCCCGATTTCGCGGTAGATGTCGATCACGCATTCGGCGTAACCGTCGGTGTCAATCTGAATATGCATATGCTCTTTGTCCGGCTGTCGGGCTTTTATGTTGGATATAAGCTGCGTGTAATAGGGGAACAGGAATTCGCGCATCATGTCCGGCGATATCAGCGAGCTCACGTTGTAGCAGATATCCTCGGCGAAGAATAGCTCATCGAAGGTCAGATGCTGCTGATGGGCGGCGCATACGGCTTCGGCGAGGTTAAACCAGGCCTCCATGCACCGGTGAATCAGCCCGGGATTG
>JAQVWU010000443.1 GCA_028709565.1 Eubacteriales bacterium | reverse complement strand
ATGATGTTTGAGGACGAATACGATGAATTTTCCCTCGACCCCACCGCCTTTATTGTCAACAAGTGGATGTCCCGCTCGACCACCCGTGTCAAACCCGCCGGCGGCAGGGTGGATTATGACCACAACGCCGCGCTGATTTCGGGAGCGCTGGCCTACAGCGATTACATGCACGCATTCGGCCCCGCCGCCGCCCGGCTGAAATACCAGTCGGGTATTGTCAGCGCCAATTCGGGCATGATAAAGGCGCCCCTTGACCTGCTGGCCGACAAATTCCGCGGATATGAAGGCATGGCCGTGGACACCATCGAACGGCCCCGGCAGGTGCTCAAAGCCTGTGAGGCGCTCATGCCGCATATTGTAGCCAACGCCCTGGCCGGCGCCGATCCGGAAAAGAAGGTACCCATCACCATCTGGGCGCACCGCGGCTGCGTGCCCTTCATCAGCCGCAAGACCTTCGACGACATCTTCTGGCCCACCCTCAAACCCATATTTGAGGAGATTATTGCCAACGGGCATCAGATTCTGTTCTACAGCGAGGGGAACTGGGAGGCGCATTACGATTCGCTGCGCGAACTGCCCGCCGGGGGCATTATATATCACCTGACCAAGGGTTCGCCGGCCCTGGCGGCGTCCAAACTCAAGGACCGCTTTGCTATAAGCGGAGGGGTTTCATACGATGTGCTTGCCCAAGGCAAGCCCGGGGATGTCCGCGCCCATCTCGCGGAACTGTTCGGCTGCCTCAAGAGCGGAGGGGGTTATATCCTCGACTGCACCTCCCTCATGCTCAGCGATATCAAACCCGAAAATGTCCGCGCCGCCGTCGACTATACGCTGGAGCACGGTGTCTACAGCCAGGGTTCGGCCGCGCCTCCCCGGGGCAAAGCCGAAGCGGTCCAAATCCCCGCCGGCGTTCGCCCGCCCCACACCGTCAGACCCTGGCCGGAAGAGAGCGCCGGTTACCGCTGCCTGACCAATGACGCAGCCGTCGAGAGCGCATGGAAAAGGGTTGACGCGTCGGCCTATAATTATATATGGACCACGGTGCTGTGGTAAACCTTTGTGATTCGCCGATAAAATCATGCCGCGTTTTATTGTTTTCAGATAAAACGCGGCATATTTGAGGTCGAGGGCTGCTGTTTATTAAAATAAACGGTCCCTCAGGTTCCCCCTCCCCGGCGTAGTTTGTCCGGTACCGTTCTGCCGTTGATCCTGGTGAGATTGCGGAACCGTTTGCCGGGGAAGAAACGCTCGCGCCTGTAATTCATGCCCGCCTCTTGCAGACTCGACTGTCTCTTTCGGATTTGTGGGTTAATGCATGTTTATTGCGTTTACCAATGCTAAAACCAGCCGCAAGTGACCCCTAACTGCACCCCCCATCTGCGAGGGGGGTGGCACGGCGGCCATTCGTTCAGAGATAATAATAAGCTGTAAGTATAAATTTTCACCAAGCCCGCTGCAGGCTCACATGCCGGCCGTGACGGGGGGAGAGACCGGTGTGCGCGAAGATGCGGGTATTGACCTTTTAAAATTTTCCACCAAAATCTCCTTAACCGTTAAGCAAAACCGACCGAAAGTGACCCCACTCTGCACCCCAACCTATTCACTATTACCTCTTCCCTGCCTTTTCATCCATCCTCCATGAGCCTGTCCGGGACCATTACGCCGCTGATGAATACGAGGTCGCGGAACATTCGTCCGCAAAGAAGCCCTCTAGGTCCTGTATCTCTTCCGCGGCAACATTCTGCGACCATGGCGCCGGTTCGTCGGGCCTGTGGTTTTCCAGGATCACGATCAGATCCCGCTAATCGTCGACCGCCTGCAGGATCACGGGGGCAGCCGGCGCTCTGTATGGGTTTGACATATGGTATCCTCCCGGATTTGTCCCGTGACAACAGTGTAGTATTGTTTTAGGGGCATAATGTTACATTGTTACATTGTTACATTGTTACATTGTTTTCTATAGGGGTGTGGTAAAACGCGTGTTTTTTTTAATTTATTTTTTTTATTTTTTCAAAAGTGATAAAATGTCTCTGTATATAAGGTTATATAAATAATATGTAACATATGTAACAATCTAAAAAAGTGCTTCGAATAGTATTTAAAACAACTGCTTTTTTGTGTTACATTTTTTGTTACATATGCTAATAAAAAATGTAACATATGTAACAAAAAAGTGTATTACAGTGGCTGAACCACGGAAATCTCAAAACCGGATACATCGCAGCGCCCTTTTAACATCTTATAATCGAGAGTAAAGACCCGCTGGACTTCCGAACCTATTCGCTTAACAACGTTTTTCTCGATAAAATATTCAGTATGCGCCAACTGCTGCCTGAACTGCACATAAGGCAATATCTCACTCTTAATCGCGTGATCTTTACAATACCTGGTAAACTTATCATACACAACGTTCAGCCGCAGCGCCAGCACGGTGCCGTTGTCGATGATGGCGTATTCGCTCTTGGGGTCCAGGCCCATGCGGGACATGATTTCAAGGGTCTGGTCCACGACACTTTTGTTGCTCGTACCTCCGTCCAGCAGGTATTCACGGGCGGCGTATTCGATGAAGCGCA
>JAQVWU010000442.1 GCA_028709565.1 Eubacteriales bacterium | reverse complement strand
GCATACTGTGCTGCCTGGTCAAACCCGACATAAAGACGGTCTACGCCCGGGAGGGCATTGCCGTGGTCGGGCTCGCGTGGGTCATTGTAAGTCTCTTCGGCGCGCTGCCCTTTTGGCTGTCGGGGGAGATACCCGGCTATATAGACAGCCTGTTTGAGATTGTGTCCGGCTTTACGACAACCGGTTCCTCCATCCTGACCGACATTGAGGCCATGTCCATGAGCAACCTGTTCTGGCGCAGCTTTTCCCACTGGATAGGCGGCATGGGGGTGCTGGTCTTTGTGCTTGCCCTGCTGCCCCAGTCCGAGTCCCATTCCATGTTTATCATGCGTTCGGAGGTGCCCGGACCGGTTGTGGGCAAGCTGGTGGCGAAAACCAAAATCACCGCGCGTATACTGTACGCCATCTATATCGCGATGACGCTTGTTGAGATAATTATGCTGATTGCCGGCGGAATGCCTGTCTTTGACAGTGTGGTCCACTCCTTCGGCACGGCGGGCACCGGCGGTTTTGCCATCAAAAGCGCGAGCATCGGTTATTACAACAGCGCCTATATCGACATTGTGATCGCCGTCTTTATGCTGCTCTTCGCCGTCAATTTTAATATCTACTATCTGATACTAATCGGGGACGCGCGCCGGGCGCTCAGAAATGAGGAGCTGCGCTGGTATCTCATTATCGTGGGCGCCTCGACGGCGGCCATCGCCATAAATACCCTGCATTTATTTGGAAATTTCGGCGAGGCGGTCCGCTTTTCGCTGTTTCAGGTTGCCTCAATCATATCGACCACCGGATACGCCACCACCGATTTTAATCTCTGGCCCGAATTGTCCCGCGTGATTTTGGTATTGCTCATGTTCATCGGCGCCTCGGCGGGCTCAACGGGCGGCGGTATTAAGGTGGTGCGTGTGATGGTTATGTTTAAAACGGTGCTCAGACAGATAAAAAAGCTGATCTATCCGCGTTCCGCAGTTATCCTGCGCATTGAGGGCAAGGCGGCGGGCGAGGGTGTGATGTCGGGTATCACCGCTTTTGCCTATGCTTATTTTATTCAGTTTGCCCTCTCGGTTTTGCTGCTTTCAATCGACACCTTCGATCCGGTTGCCAATTTCACCGCCGTTGCCGCGTGTATAAACAATATCGGTCCCGGACTGGGCGCCGTGGGTCCCGCCGGCAATTTCGCGGGCTTCAGCCACCTGTCCAAATGCGTGCTGATTTTCAATATGCTGGCGGGCAGGCTGGAACTGTTTCCCATCTATGCGCTGTTTTCGCCCTCCATGTGGCTGAAACGATAAAAAGCCGGATTAATATTCATAAAACCAGATTACACCCGAGCGCAGCGGGACGCTTATCTTAAAGCCCTCCCGCAGCTCGTCACCGGTCATCGACATGCGCTCGCCCGTTTCGGGATTCTCGAATTTATATAAACGCGCGTCAAGGCGGGGGCTCAGGGTAACCGATTCCTCCGGGGCGGCGACATTGCGCACCGCCTGAATGAATCCGAGCCGCCTCACCGGGTCGTCAAACTGCATGGCGTACCAGTCGGCGGGGTCGCGGCGGCATTCGGTGAGGGGATAATAGTCGCCGCTGAGCATAATATCGGCGGCCCTGCGCCATATGGGATCGAATTTCCTGGCCATGGCGAAGATTTCCGGACCGGCGTCATGCTCCACCATGGAGGTGACGGCCGGGGTGAGGGCGCAGTGATAGGCGAACAGGTCCACAGGTTTGCCGCCGTTTTCGTAACCGCCCTCGTCGTTGTCCCAGTTCATGGTATGGGCGCGGAAATAGGGTATCCACTCAAACATATAGCGGTGCTGCTTCTGCTTGATGGGATGGTGACCGTAGCCCATGTCGGTATAGTGCAGGGGCACGGCGCGGCGCAGTGTTTCCATCTCGTTGCGCCGTCCCCCCGAGGCGCAGCTGTCTATCCACAGATTGGGGTTTCGAAAGATCAACTCGTCCCAGAAGCGCAGATAGCCCTGCACATGGGCGTTTTCCATGGCTCCGACCCGGTCCTCCGCCTCGTTAGCCTCCCAGACGGGCAGGGGGGCGAAGTTGAAATCCTGGCGGTATACGCGCACATGATAACGCTTGATGAGGGCGTCGACGCGGTTGGTAATCCATTCGCGGCATTCGGGATTGCCCAGGTCGAGCAGCCGGTCGCCTTCGTCGTCCTCACTGCGTTTGAGCGCCCACTCGGGGTGGACGGTATCCAGTTCGGTGCCCCGGCGTATGCGCTCCGGCTCGAACCACAGCAGCAGCTGTATGTCGTTTTCGTCGCATTTTTGACCGATGGGGTCCAGTCCCCGGGGGAAATGCTTGGTATTATGGGTCCAGGTCCCGGTTGCGGGCCAGTCGAAATCACAGGGGTACCAGCCGGCGTCTATCCACCAGATGTCGGGCTTGTATCCGGCGCTGAGATAATCGTCGATGGCGGTCAGCTGGTTGACCTCGTCGGCGCCGGTGAATTCCGGCTTGCCGGCCGCCATAAATGTGTGCAGGCACAGCTTGGGGGGCAGCGGCCGGCCGTGCTCCCGGGGCAGTATATGCGCCATATACCAGCGGCGCCACATAT
>JAQVWU010000063.1 GCA_028709565.1 Eubacteriales bacterium | reverse complement strand
CTGCGCGCTATATCGGACGAGAACGAACTCCCATTTCTTTCCACCGTACTGGCTACCCTTGACCGCGAAAGACTGCTGACCGCTTTCGAAGCCTGTGCGGAAATCGGTATTCCGATAGTAAACGTAGGACCGGGCGGCAAATCGGATGATGAGGAATCCTTAAAGGTATCCCTTGAAACCATAGCCGCAAGGGCGGAAGACGCCGCTCAGTTCGGCATAACACTCTGCTGCAAGGCGCATGTCGGTTCGTCCGTTTATAATACCCCCACCACTCTGGCAATGATGGAGGCCATCGATCATCCTAACCTCGGCGTCGACATGGACCCGTCACATATATTCCGCGCAGGTGAAAATCCGGCGGAAGCGCTTCCTGCCGTTATCTCCCGGGTTAAGCACATCCACATCCGCGACTGCAAAGGCCCCGGACCCAGCCCGGGCACCCCTCAGCTTCAGGCCTGCGGACGCGGCGACATAGACCTTGTCGGATATTTCCGCGCCATGGTTGAAGCCGACTACGACGGACCGGTCTGCCTTGAGGTTATTGGCCCGGATCAGGATTTACAGGCAGCCTCAATCATTGCCGCCGAAAGTTACGGCTATATGAATGCCGTACTTAAGTCACTTGGCAGAACCTCCAAGGTCGTAAGAGGCAGATAAAGCGTTTTTTGATTTTATTTGTATTCCAACCGCATTATTAAATCATTAAAAATAATCTGAAACAGGAAAAGGAGCGCACTGAATATGGCAAATAAACTGAGAATCGGTATTATCGGAACCGGCGGTATCGCTCATGCCCATGCCGGCGCTTACAAGCGTTTTGAAGATGTAGAGGTTGTTGCCGGCGCGGACATCGTACCCGGCAAAGCCAGAAAATTCCTTGACGAATTCGGATGGGCAAAAGCTGACGCCTATGAAACACACGAGGAACTCTGCGCGCGCAAAGACATCGACGCCGTTTCTGTCTGCACATACAACTCTACCCACGCGGTATGTACCGTTGCGGCACTCAACTCCGGCAAGCATGTATTGCTTGAAAAACCCATGGCGGTCACCATTGAGCAGGGACTCGATATCCTTCGCGCCGAGAAAAAAAGCGGTAAAATCGTAACCATCGGATTCCAGCCCCGCTACGGACAGAACTTCAGACGCGTAAAAGAAATCATCTCATCGGGTGCTCTGGGCGATGTTTATTATGTTCAGACCGGCGGCGGAAGGCGACGCGGCATTCCGGGCGGAACCTTCATCGACAAAGACAAAGCCGGCGTGGGTGCCCTTGCGGACATCGGCTGTTACGCCCTTGACTTTGCCCTCAACTCCATCGGTTACCCCCGTCCGCTCACCGTTTCGGCCGTAGCGCACGATCACTTCGGTAAAAATCCCAAGTATTACCCCAACCCCGACGCCTTTTCGGTGGATGACTTTTCAGCCGCATTTATTCGTCTGGAGGGCGGTATAACGCTGGACTTCCGTATGACATGGGCTATGCACATGGATACCACGGGTGACTTTATATTCCTCGGCAAAGAAGGCGGACTTAAGGTCAAACAGCCTAACCTGGAACTCTGGGGCGGCGCCTGGGACGGCACCGTAGGCGATATAACATTGTATCACGACGTCCTCGGTTATCCCACAAGCACTCCCATACCGATTGTCCGCGATGAAAAAGGCGACCTTTTCGGTTCCAAGGTACGCGCGTTTGTAGACGCGGTCAAGACAGGCGGACCGGCTCCCATTCCGACAAGCCAGATAATCTACAATCAGGCAATAATTGACGGAATCATCCGTTCGGCAACCGCCGGCCGCGAGGTTGACGTAACATTCAAATTATAACCGACTTCCTGCTTTTAACATTTTAGTTTAAGGAGTATACAGGAATGGCTAAACTCAGAATCGGCATTATCGGAACCGGCGGCATTGCCGGCGCCCACGCAAACGCATATAAGACCTTTGACGACATTGAGCTTGTCGCCGGAGCGGACATCATACCGGGCAAGGCGAGGAAGTTTTTGGACAATTACGGCTTCCCGGATGCCGACGCTTATGAAACACACGAAGAACTTTGCGCGCGCGATGATATTGACGCCGTTTCGGTGTGTACCTACAACTCGGCGCATGCCGTTTGCGCAATCGCCGCCCTTGAGTCGGGCAAATACGTGCTGCTTGAGAAGCCGATGTGCGTAACACTGGCCGAAGGCATTGATATTATGAAGGCGGAGAAGGCATCCGGCAAATTCGTTACCGTCGGTTTTCAGCCGCGATATAACGAAAACTGCCGCACCATCAAGCGCATCGTCGACGAAGGCACCCTGGGCAAGGTATATTATGTTCAGATAGGCGGTTCACGCAGGCGCGGAATTCCCGGCGGAACCTTTATCGATAAAGAAAAAGCGGTATTCGGCGCCATCGGCGACCTGGGCTGTTATTCCCTGGACCTGTCGCTCAACTCCATCGGATATCCCAAGCCTTTAACCGTATCCGCATATACCTCCGATTATTTCGGTAAAAACCCTAAATATTATCCCGAAGCCTCAAGGTTTTCGGTGGATGATTTTTCCGCCGCCTTTATCCGTCTGGAGGGTGATATCATTCTCGACTACCGTATGGCATGGGCTATGCACATGGATATATGCAGCGACTTTGTCATCCTGGGTACCGACGCCGGGCTGAAGGCAAAAGCGCCCGAGCCGAATCCACTGTGGGGTTCAATCATCGGGGGTGACATTGCCGGTCTGTATCTCATGCATGACGATGAAAAAGGGACGCCCGTGACCGAGAAGATTGATCTGCCTCCCACACCCTATGATCAGTTTGTGATGAAGGTACGGGATTTTGTGGACGCGGTAAAGGAAGGCAGGGGAGCGCCGATTCCCACCTCTCAGATAATACGCAACCAGGCGATAATCGACGCTATGCTTGTCTCCGCGCGGGAGCGCTGCGAGGTTAAAGTGGAGATACCGGAAATCTGATTTTCCAAACCGATCCGATTATTCAAAGAAACAACCCTAACAACCAAACGAAACCCTGTTTAACCTCCGTTGACACGGCAATTAAATATAAAATTATTCAAAATCATTATAAAAACCAAAAGGAGAAATCTAATGTCCCGTAAACCGAATATCCTTTTCTTCGGAATAGACAGTCTTCGCAGCGACATGACCAGTCTGTACGGTTATCATAAGAAGACTACCCCTCATATAGAGAAATTCCTGGAGAAAGACTCCATCGTATTTGACAATATGTACAGCCCGTCTATTCCGACCACTCCCGGATACGCTTCAATGTTATCGGGTATGGACTGTTTCGGTACCGACGTTGTAGCGCTCCGCCACAAGGGCGGGATCCGCGAAGACCTCGTTTCGCTTCCGGAAGTGCTGGTTGAAAACGGTTATAACACTACAAATATAGGCTATGGCTTCAAAGGTTTCCAGACCAATTTAAATTATCCGACCAGCTGGGGCGCCTGGGAATCCGGACGTTCCGCAAAAGCCGAGAGCATGAATTCGGTTGCGATACCCGAACTTGAAAGACTTGCAAAAGAAGATAAGCCCTTCTTCCTGTTCATGCGTCATATGGACCCCCATTCACCCTATCTTCCGCCGCAGCCCTTTGAAAGAATGTTCTATTCCGGGGACGAGTTCGATCCGGAAAACAAATCGCTTGAACCCGTTTACGATTTTGTCCCTTTCAGAGACTATTTCTATACCTGGTTTCCGCCGGGATGCACCGACGCCGAATATATTATCGCGCAGTACGAGGGCGCCGTGGCATATATGGACGCGTGCATTTCCATAATATTAAACAAACTCGAGCATCTGGGCATCGCGGACAACACCATCGTCGTATTCACCTCCGACCACGGTGAAACGCTGTATGACCATGAATGCTATTTTGACCATCATTCATTATATGACTGCTGCCTTACCGTGCCCTTCGCCATTAAATATCCCAACGGCAGCAAAAAATATTTCCGCAGCTGTGACCGCCGCAAGGAATACGCCCAGACAAAAGACATCATGCCTACCCTGCTCGCCCTTGCCGGAATCGAAACCGATATCAAATTCGACGGGCGAAACATGTTTGACGTTATTGACGGCTGCGCACCGCAGGAACCTGAATTCTATATTACCGAAGCGACATGGATGCGCAAGCACGGCTGGCGTACCCCCGAATGGAAGCTCATGGTAGCCCTTGAGCCCGACTTCCACTTTAAGCCTCCCGTTGAGCTCTACAATCTTATAGACGATCCCAATGAAAACAACAACCTGGCCGACAAGGAACCCGAGGTGGTTAAGCTTCTGACCGACCGCATGCTGGCCCATGTGGTAAAACGCGAAGCGGAGACGGGAAGAACCGCCCCGATTTATACCAACCTCGACTGGAACGGATTCGGCCGGCCGTTTACCTCCTCCGAAGAGGCATATAATACCCTTCATATCGGAGACCCGGACGCAGCAAAGAAGCTTCAGGAAGTGCTTGACAAAAAGAAGGGTTAAAGCCCGTAAAAACACCGGCATTAAGAACGCGGTAACGCGTACCAGGCGAAAAGCGTTCTTAATGTTGTATATTTAAATTAAGAATGACATAAAGACAAAAAGACAAGAAAGGCAATAACAATGCAACGAATATGCGTCATCGGCATGGGTCCTATCGGAAACACCCATGCCCGCGCCTACCGAGACTGCCCTCAAGCGGAACTTGTCGGCGTATGCGATCTGATTCCGGAGCGTGCCGAAGCCGCTTCGGCAACATTCGGAGTGCCGTATTATCTCGACGCTCAAAAAATGCTTCGCGAACTTACGCCTGATATTGTCAGCGTCACCACCGGGGGAAAGGAATATTCCTCCGACCACTATCTGCCGACCATACAGGCCCTGGAGGCCGGGTGTCATGTTCTCGGTGAAAAGCCGATATCGGACAACCTGCGCCATGCCGCCGAAATGGTCGATACGGCAAAACGCCTCAACCGCTGTTACGGCATTGACATGAACCACCGTTTCACGCCGGCGGCCCGTCAGGCGGAAAAATGGATGGCTGATGACCGCATCGGCGAACTGCTCTTCTGTAATATGTCGCTCTGGATCGGAAAGTTTATGCCGCTGGACTCGGTGTATTATCACCTCAAAGCATTGAATCCGCACAGCGTCAACATAATGCAGCATTTTTGCGGTCCGGTTGAGGAGGTTTCATGCTTCGCCTACAAAGCAAAAGGGCGGGATATATGGTCAACGGCGTCCATCAATATGCGTTTCAGCTGCGGAGCGGTCGGACACCTGACCTCTTCCTACGATATACGCCGCGGACACCCGATGGAACGCTGCGAGGTTGCCGGAACCAACGGACGTTTTGTATTTGAGGATATGTGGAGGCAGTCAACGCTCTATCCCGCCGAAACATATTTAAAAGAGGTTTACACCAACCCCGTATTTGACGGTTTCCGCGATTTCGAGGATACCTTCCGATGCCGGATACATACCTTTGTAAAGCAGATAGAAGACGGCGCAAAACCGGACGAAATTGACGGTTCCGGTGTCGAAGGTTTGGAAGCGCAGCGGGTCATCCATGCCGCCATCGCTTCGCTGGAAAACGGCGGCACCGTAATCAGGGTTGCTGACATCACGGAATAATACAAATCTTCACGCCCAGGTACACTTAATACCATAAACGGAGTTATCAAATGCCTGCACCCGGTATGTTTCTCGATGACAAAATTTTCGAGCCCGACAGCGTAAAAATCCGCGTCATGTCAGCCGAACACAACGGCAAAACATGGCTGCACCGTCACGCTTTCTACGAATTTGTATACATCGACACCGGATTTACCCTGCATTCCCATGACGGCCGGACCTCTGTACTCACAGCCGGTGACTTGTTCGCAATATGCCCCAATGAGGCGCATTCCTACAGCAGTTCCTATCATACCAACCTGTTCAACTGCCTGTTCTATCTTGAGGAGTTGTCGGGTTTGGAAGATGAAATCCTGTCGCTGCCCGGTATGGGCGAGCTTGCCCGCAACAGCGGAACACCCTTCCCGGTATTGCATGTCGGTCTTTCCGAACGCCGTGATCTCGTTTTGATACTCGAAAAGATGAAGTGGGAAAGTCAAACCCGTGCCTCCGGATGGCAGCTCAACCTGAAAAGTCTGCTGATATCGTTCCTGATTTTCTATTCGAGATTATACTGCACAGAGCAAACGGCGCGGAAGAATCAGGACAGCGGCGGATATTATAATTATATATACCGCGCTCTCGAATATATCGAGAATAACTATAAAAATGATATCGGCGGACGCGAAATCGCGGAATGTACCGGTTTGTCCCATGACTACATCGCCAAACAATTCAAAAATGTACTGTCCATGACCCCAACCGAGTATATCCGCCGTTTTCGGGTCGCAAAATCCATGGAGCTGCTGAAAACAACCACACTCTCCGCCGCGGAAATAGCAGCCGAGGTGGGTTTCGGTGATATAAGCCTGTATTCGCGGGTGTTTAAGCAGTTAATGGGCATCACACCGACCGCTTTCCGCAGGAGCGGGTAATAAATTCAGCTTATCAGCTTTAAAACTATAAACAAACAACAAGGGAGATTAGCAATGAACAAACCTTTAAAAGTAGGCATCGTAGGAATGGGCGGCATAGGCAACAACCATGCCAACTGTTATAAAAACGATGATCTCGCCGAACTCGTTGCCGTATGTGACTGGGTCAAGGAAAAAGCCGATGCCGCAGCGGAAAGACTCGGTGTACCCGCGTATTATACGCTCAAAGACATGGTAAATGCCCATCCGGAACTTGATATCGTTGACGTAACCACGTCGGGATATGAGAACGGCAGCTGGCATTATGTACCGGCCATGGAAGCGCTGGACATGGGTAAAAACGTTCTCGTCGAAAAACCCATTTCCAACCGCATCGAAGAGGCCCGCGAAATGGTGGACTTTGCGGCCTCAAAGAATCTGTATCTCGGATGCAATCTCAATCATTATTTTTCCGAGCCCTCGGAACGCGCGCGCGATATCATGAATAAAGACGGTATCGGGCAGCAGATTTACTGCATAAACAAGGTCGGTTTTGACGGCTCCTCGGCAGGATACGGCGGAAAAGGCGGTCCCCGCTGGAACATGCCCTATTCGCATGCCAAGGCATTCCTTACGCATCCCTTCTCGGTAATGCGTTATTTCTGCGGCAACGTTACCCACATCCAGGCCTTCATGGATAAACCCGGTGTGCGCGCTTCGGCGGAAGACCTTATGCTGTCGGTTCAAAGCATCCATATGCGTTTTGAAAACGGATGTATAGGCTATCTGCTCTCTCAGCGCGGCGACGCCATGTTCGGCCTCGGCGGCTGGTGGTCTTTTGAGCTTGCCGGCACAAAGGGAACCTTCGTAATTGAAAATTGCGTAGAAAAACTCACCTATTATAAACAGGGTCAGGCCCCCGATGTTTATGATACGGGCGTTAAAGACTTCGGCGCCACATTCCCCAAAAGAATTCACGCCTATCTCGAAGACCTGACAAACGGTGTTCCGCGCGAACACCTGCGCTCAAGCGGTCGTGACGCGCTTGCCACAATGGAATATATATTTGCCGCCATCGAATCGTATGAGAACGGCGGAGCGCTGGTCTGCCCGAACGCCCTGCCTCCGGTTCACGGCGCCCTGGGTTACGTATAAAAACAACGCACAATATTACCTGACGATAAAGGACAGCCGGTTTCCAGCCGGCTGTTTTTATTTCCCGTGTATATTGTTCATACAATTTTCAGGCTTTATTTTTTTCGTTTGATTTTACTAATATATTAATGCAAAGTTTGTAATAATTGTCTATTGTCATATTAATTATCTGTGATATAATTGATAATATTATTTTAAGGTTTTATTATCATGGGAAATTATATCCCAAAAACGAGGTCGCGGCAATAGCTGCGGCCTTTCCATCGCGCTTTTTTAGCCGTCATCGGGGTAAACGGTAACCTTTCCCTTGTGGTCACAGGTGGCGAGAATGATTTTATCCGGCGTCGGAGCGTTTTGTTCACCCAGACGTTCATTAAGCCATTTGATATCATAACCCAGCTGAATCAGATTTTTTTCGAGGGTTTTTCCGTTGAGAATTACCGGATGTACCGGCCGCTCCTGTTCGGGCGCGAGGGACATGTCCTCCGGTGTGAGCGGACGCTTGGCCGCGTGCGGCAGGAAGCTGACCTTGCCGTTGGGCTCAAGCAGCACGTATTCAAGGTCGGCAATATTAAAATATCCCTGTCCCCGGGCTATGGCCAAAAATTCATTGACATCCATTTTGGCGCGGGACAAATTTTTTACAATCAGCTTGCCTTTGTCGTATAATACAAGGGGGCGCCCTTCGATAATCTGTCTGAGAAAGAGCGATTTATCGGAGGCGACAGCCAGTAAAATCTCCGCTGCGGCATATAAAACCATGGCGGCCACGTAAGCGGCTATGTCTTCGCCGGGCCCGGTGGTCGCCAGTTCAGCCGCAATCGAACCTATTGTGATACCCGTTATATAATCATACATGGAAAGCTGCGCAATCTGCCGCTGACCCATGAGCCGTGTCATAATAAACATTACGGCTATCGATAAAAGGGTCACCGGTATCGCGAATAATATTCTTTTCAAAACAATAATCACGCTCCCCCGTTATTATTTACGGGAGAGCGTTTTTTATGTGCAAATATTGATTATTCGGCGTTTGTTCTGTTATAGGTCATCTTGCCGGTGTATTCCAGCAGTTTAATAAACAGTCCGCCCATTACCGTACGGTGGCGAAATCCTATTACATCGCCGGTGACGGTATCGTACCAGTCGGTCATGGGTATGCGTGAGCGGGAACTGTTATAAGCGTTCCACAGCGGTTCCACAAAGCGTATAAAGGTATCCCTGTGGGATGTAAGGGTTGCCGTCCAGACCATCCAGTCGGCTTTGGTATATGTCGCGCGGTTGTCAAGGGGCATACCGTAACCGTTGAAATGCTCAAAACAGGAGGCCACTTCGCTTTCGATAACCTCACGCGGAAAAAGGTCTGTGCCAAAGAGTTTATCCCAGACGGCGTTATATTTCATGGAAAAGGTCCCGGGACGGTCAAAGGCGAGCCTGTAGCTGCCGTCGCCGTTGGCTGCGTTTTTAACCCAGGTTTCAGCCATCGAACGCGCGGTGTTCATATATTTTTCCGCCGTTTCCCTCTGACCCGCCATATCGTTTATGATGGCATAAGAGGCAATGCCCATAATCGCCTTTATCGACAGGTTGCAGTTGTGTGCCAGATGGCCCGCAAAGTCATCTGTGCAGAGCTGATGCTCCGGGTCAACGCCGTGTTCCGCCAGATAATCGGCCCAGATACCCAATGTATCCATATGCTGTGAAACGAATTCGATATTGCCTTCCGCCAGAGACAGCGACGCGGCCATAACCAGCATATTTCCGCATTCCTCAACCGGCATCTGCCATTCGGGATCGGTCCCGTTGGAGTATACCTGCCCGTTCAGAATAGGATACTGGCCCGCGTCATGGGGCGCGAAATCAAACTTCCAGGTATCGGTAGAGGCATATCTGAATATCGGACGCATCATGCCCTTAATCAATTCGGGATTATATATCAAAAACATCGGAATGGAAGGATAGCTGACATCAACGGTTGCGGCGCAGCCGTTTGAAAAGCACTCCTTGGAAACAAACAACAGTTCTCCGTTGCTGTCCGCCGCGACTTTATGCGCAGCCATGACCTGACGCCAGGCGAGAGAGCAGAGTTCGGCATACTTTTCGCCGCCCGCTCTGACCGCGTCGCAGAAAAGCTTATCGGAGAATTGTCTGCAATAATCGAAGAGTTCGTCATAAACTGTGACGGCGTTTTCCACAGCGGTTTCTATCGTTTCGTCGCCGCGATTCCACCAGGATTTAAGATTTTCTCCGAAATATACGAGGCTGTATATATCGTCATATGCCGTAACAAACAGCGCCGGTCCTTCCGATATATCGGCTTCGGCGGTTATATAATTCGTCCCGTCATTTTCTTTCGGTTTTTCCGATATTTCCGATACTTTTGGCACACTTCCCCTGACGGCCAGATAAAAATAACCCCAGTCAATGCGTACATCGTCGCCCGAACGCCAGAGCGGATTTTGCGTTTTGTTGCCCATGCGGATGCAGGATGCGCCTTTTATGCTTATAACCGAGGTCTCGGTTTCGCTCTGACCTTTTTCGTTAAGGCACAGTTCCTCGGAAACCGCCAGTTTTACCCTGACATTATGCGCTTTTCCGTCAACCGATACCGCCCTCGCCTTCATATACGCGGTGGGGGAGGACAGGCGGTAAAGGTCCGCGGGGATACGAGGGGAGGTAAAGGTTATCTCCAGACGGATCTTTTCGTTTTGAAAAACATAATAGGTTGACAGCGCGTCGATATCAATACTCTTCTGGCATATGGCAGGCATATCGCCCTCACCCATAAAACGCGAAATCTCGCCGTCAACGGTTACGGTGCCCAGCATCGTATTCGGTTTGCCGGTCCAATGCATGGGAACCGAATCGGTCAGCTTGTCGGTGGCCGACCAAACGGAGAAATAAGGGTCAATATTAAAAAGCGGAATTGCCGGTGCTCGCATGTTCATATGAATCTCCTGTTTTTAAAAAATATATTTTTAATCCGGTTTTTAGGATTATGAGGTTATCCGTTTCTGTATACAATA
>JAQVWU010000441.1 GCA_028709565.1 Eubacteriales bacterium | reverse complement strand
CAATAAAATCATTGTTTTCAGCCGGAATGTACAACTACAGTTGATTGAGTCCAAAACATGCGCCGCCGGAAAGCCGGAGGTGATATATCCCGGAACCGCCGATAAGTTCAAAACGGTCCGCCCCGACCGGGACGCTGTGAGCAATACCGAACCCAATTTTCTGTATGTGGGCAGGCTTGTCAAAGAGAAAAACCTCGGGATGCTGATGCGCGCGTTTGCGCTGCTGGGCAGGGGTACGCTGATTATTGTCGGCGGCGGCGATGAAAGAAAAAAACTCGAGCAACTGGCCGGGGATTTAAACATCGGCGGCAAAACGATATTTTGCGGCTATCTGCAAAACCCCGAAACCGAATACCGCAGGGCATCCTACTTTGTGATTCCGTCGGTATATGAAGCCTTCGGGCAGGTAATCGCCGAAGCGCTCACCTGCTCACTGCCCGTCATCGGGTTCGCGACCATACCCAAAAAGACCCTGACGGCGGTCGAGGAACTGATACAGGACGGCAAAACCGGATTTGTCTGCAGACAGTTTGACGCTCATTCTTTGGCGGAGTGTATGCGCCGGGCCGACATGGTATTCCGCGACAAAACCGAATACGAAGCGATGAGAAGCCGCTGCGGGGCATATGCCCGGGAGCGATTCTCCTGGAAAAAACTTGCGGACCGTATAACGGACAAAGGGGATTGAAATGCTGAATGGCCGCAAATTTATAGGAATCGTTCTCTATAAGTGTCTGGCAAAACATCTGCCCGCTTCCTGTTCCCCCATACGCGTCGGGCAGACACGGCTCAGGAGACTGTGCGGCAGACTGATACTTGCCCGATGCGGAAAAAACGTAAACATCGAGAGAAACGCCGTGTTTTCGCATAAAGTCGAACTGGGAAACAACTCCGGCATAGGGCTTAACGCGTCGGTCGGGGGGACCTGTATCATCGGCGACGATGTGATAATGGGACCCCATTGTACAATCTACACAATAAATCACGCGTTCGGCGATATCGCCAGGACGATACGCTCACAGGGTTATCAGCCCGAAAGACCGGTAATTATAGGCGATGACGTCTGGATCGGGGGAGGGGTGACGATCTTGCCCGGTGTTCGCATCGGCAGCCACAGTGTGATTGGTGCGTGTTCGGTTGTCACAAAAGACGTTCCCGATTGGGCGGTTGCCGCCGGCAATCCCGCGGCGGTGAAAAAGTACCGAATACGGCAGTGATAAGTGATAAATGATAAAAAATAAACAAACCGAAAATAATCATATCCGCGGTTTTTGTAGTTTTTAATGCGTTTTTGAATATTAAAATGATATATTTATAGATTTAACTTGATTTTTACCGTCCTTCGGGTTAAAATATGACATAGGAAATTTTTCTCGCTGTTTACGGGCGAAAGGGAGACACCGTGGATTCTTTTGTATTCCAGGCTTAGTTAAATATTTTAGCAATTTGTGTTTTGGTTGTAATTCTCGTTTATAGCTTTAATAACGGATTCCCGGATTTAACACAACAGGGTGTTTTTGGCGCTGCTGACGGCAACGATAATCGCGCTGGTCCTGGATATATCGGGCAGACTGGACGGTTTGCCGGGACCGCTGCCCATGGCACTCAACAGGATATGCAATTATCTGGTGTTTATGTTCGCGTCGGTGGCGCAGGCATTCATTACCGGATATTCGTTTATGCTCCCGGCGACCGCTTTTTCGCTTTTTACCGTATTCCTGTTCAACCAGGACATGACATACATAGATTATCTGAGCGAGGTTTATAACCGCAGATATCTGGAACTGGCGCTGGAGCGTAAAATCGGACAGGCGAGAGCGAACAGGAGTTTTTCGGCGGTGATGACCGACCTGGACATCTTCAGGGATATAAATAACAGCTTCGGTTATATCACCGGGGACGACGAGTTGCGGGTCACGGCGAAGCTGCTGCTGCAATGCGCCGGTAAGAAAGGGCTAGTCGCGCGCTACGGCGGAGATGAATACTTCCTGCTGCTCGATTCGGACAACCGCGAGGAACTGGAGGAGACGGCGGAAAGCATATACCGGGCGTTTGAAAAATTTAACGCGGAATCCGCCAAACCCTATAAACTGACAATAAACCTCGGATACGCCGTCTACGATCCGGCTTCGACATGAATGCCAAAGAATTTGAAGACTATCTGGACGGTTTGATGTATAAATCGAAAATGTCGGCAAAAACGGAGGAGAAAGTAAAAAATGAAGTTTGCATTTAGGCGCAGATTTATGCTTATTGCGGTCGATATTCTGTGCTGGACGGCTGTCTGCTCGGTTTTCAATATAATTACCGTAATGCCCGGCTATACAAATGTCGATCATCTCCTCAACGAGTCTGTACTGCTGCTCTGTATTATGGCGGCCCGTCTGCTCCTCAGAGTCTATTCGAGTATCTGGCGTTATGCCGGTTATATCGAATATCTGGAACTGGTAGCGGCGGATTTTTTGGGCGGATGCGTATACCTTATGCTGAGCCGGATTATAATGACCCGTTACTTCGGTATATGGCACAGCGTGGCCATCGTCGCCACAACTACCCTAGCGGTGCTCTGCACCCGTTTTATCTACCA
>JAQVWU010000440.1 GCA_028709565.1 Eubacteriales bacterium | reverse complement strand
TTCGGGAAAGACAACATTATTTAATATAATAAGCGGGCTCGATAAACCGGACAGCGGACAGGTCATACTCGACGGTGATGACCTGTGCTTGATGAATGACACAAAACTCACCGAACTGAGAAGAAGGAAGGTTGGTTATATCTTCCAGTTTTTTAATTTAATCCCGGAATTTACCGTATACCAAAATATATGTCTGCCGTCATATCTTGACAGGACTAAACCGGATGAGGATTTTATTGATGAAATTATGGCTCAGCTGGACATGTCGGATAAAAAAGACTGTTACCCCCATGAATTGTCGGGCGGAGAACAACAGCGCGCTGCGATTGCCCGAGCGCTCTCAATCAAGCCGGTTATATTACTGGCAGACGAACCTACCGGCAACCTTGATATTAAAAGCGGTGAGCAGTTTATGGAACTGCTGCATTACTGTCATCGTAAATTAAATCAGACGACACTGATGGTTACGCATAATTTTGAACTTGCCCATACAGCCGAACGAATTATCGTCCTGGAGGACGGGAAAATCATTTCGGATTACACCGGTGAGAAATTATTATGAATTTTCTTAATAATCTGATGAAACCGGGGATGCTGTACAGGAAGAAAACATATCGCCTTTTAATTTCCGTTATCATCATGACGATAATTCTGGAATTTTCTATTATCATATTCAGTTCGAGCATGGAAAAAACAAAAGAAGAACAGCGTAAAATGTCATATGGGGGATGGGACGCCGCCGTTTACGAAGCCGACGAGACTATTTTAGATAAGTTAACAACACATGCGACGGTTGATAAAATCGGATACATGACCGGTTTGGGGCATGTGCTTGACCGGGACGGCGGAATTGCCGGTATAATCGGATTTATAGACAATACGGCTGCCAATCTAGGCAATATATCGATGCTTGACGGAAATTTGCCGATGTCAGCCGACGAAATTGCTGTCGAGATGTCATATCTTTCCCGGCTCGGATATTCATATAAACTCGGACAGGATATTGATATCGATGTACAGCGAACGGATAAAAACGGATCGGTTATAACAGAGAACAAAACATATCAGTTATGCGGTGTTGTGAAAAACTATTCCGGCTTGTGGATAGGAAGCGAAAACGGGCTGGTTTCATTCTTTATCAATGAATATAACGGCGATTATAACGGCGAGCCTTTATTTACCCATGCTTTTTGCGGGATGAAAGATGCCTTTAAAAAATATACGAACGAATTGTCAGCACTGCCCGCCGGTCACGGCAAATTTATAAAAAATACATATACCTATCTGTATTTATCGGACAAACCCCAAAAATCCGATTATACGAAAGAAGCGGACAATCCTGCGGACGGGCGGTGGATGATTGTATTATTAAATGTTCTGTCTGCATTTCTGATGATGAATATATTAAACAATTCGTTGAATGAACGAAAAAAAAGTCTCGTGCTGATGAGATGTATAGGCGCATCAAAACCGCAGATTGTAAAAATTTATGTCGGTGAAATTTTGTTGGCACTGTTGATTGCACTGCCTGCCGGAATTATTTTCGGTCTTGTTATACCCTGTATCAGCTATTATATTATAAAAATTATGCTTTTCGGAGAATTGTGGATTTATATACCTGTTGACAGTCTGTTGATTTGCGTGTCTTTTTTGCTGATGTTTATTGTGTTAACGGTAATATTTGGGATCATGCAGATATTCATGATGCCGCTGCGGGGAAATGTGCGGCAAGAGCTGCCCGTGCAGTCTAAACATAAAAACAAAAAACCGATTAATATAAAAAGCATCAGCGATATTTTCTCCGGAGCAAACCGCGGTAAAGCATGGATATCATTTATTCTTTCTCTGTTAAACGTCACTGTATTGTTATTTACTTCATATGACTGCTGGATTTATTACGAAGATTATTTATCTCTGAAACGAACATATCCCGCCGATTATGAATTTGGCTTTATGATGGCTTATTTCGAACCATTGTATCACATGAGTGAGGATGAGATGATTAAGATAAAATCCACATACGGTGTGGAAACCGTGCGGGGGTATAAAATATCCGATTATCTGCCGATAACATGGGAAAATATGCATCAGAGCGACTATGCCGAAAAAACAGCGGAAACCGTCTTTGCGAAATACGCGGGAAAATCATCGGTTCACGGAACTGTTTACGGTCTTTCCGCCGATAATATAAACGACTATAAATATTACATTGATAAAATAGACAGCGGTGCCTTTTCATACGATTTATTTTCGGAAGGTACGGGCGTTATCCTGTCCCTTCCTGCATTCTATATGACACCGGACGGTGATTTTACAACCGGCGACATGCCTTCCGGTAAGATGGATTCCGACGCGCAGCTTTTAACGGAGTCTACCGTATTGCCCGGCAGCATGCTTGATATAGAAGGTGAAAACGGCACTGTCAGTGTGACGGTGATGGGGATTATATACAGTTTCGATGAATTTACGGCACAGGCTTTTTTAAACAAGCCATACAGCATCATCGGCAGTTATGAGTTAAGCAATAAAATCAAGAAAGCGGGTCATCAGACATACGAATATATACAGATTATCGGCAATCCTTCCATGAACTATCTGCAA
>JAQVWU010000439.1 GCA_028709565.1 Eubacteriales bacterium | reverse complement strand
TTCTATAATTTCCGTGGTGACAGAGCCATTGAAATTTCAAAAGCCTTTGAATCGGGTTCGGACTTTGACAAATTCGACCGGGTGCGCGTGCCCGATGTATATTACGCGGGCATGCTCTCGTATGACGGAGACCTGCATATTCCCGCGAACTACCTCGTAAACCCGCCGGTTATAAAAAACACCATGGGTGAGAATTTTGCGGCCTCGGGTATAAAACAATACGCGGTATCCGAGACGCAAAAATACGGCCATGTATCATACTTCTGGAACGGAAACCGGTCGGGAAAATTCTCCGAAGGGTTAGAGGTATACGAGGAAATCACCTCGGATCTGGTGCCCTTTGAGCAGCGTCCCTGGATGAAATGCGCCGATATAACCGACAGGATAATATCCGCGCTGCGCTCGGGCGAATATCGTTTTTTACGCTGCAATTTCCCCAACGGCGATATGGTGGGACATACCGGAAACATTGACGCCACGATAACCGGCGTATCAGCCGTGGATCTGATGCTGGCGCGCATTCTGCCGGTAATAGATGAGATGCGCGGCATCGCCATTATTACCGCCGATCACGGCAATGCCGATGAAATGTATGAGACCGATAAGACCGGTAAACCCAAAACCGGAAAGGACGGGTTCTATAAAGCAAAAACCAGCCATACCCTCAATCCCGTTCCGTGTATTTTCTATGACAATTATCATAACGGCAGTTATAGAATTATCCCTTCGGATAATTACGGTCTGGCCAATCTGGCCGCAACCGTCTGTATGCTGCTGGGGTATGAACCCCCCGAAATGTGGGAAAAATCGGCAATAGAAATACTGTAAATAATAATATATTTTAATAAACCGCAAATAAATCATATATTATGCGATAAACTATTGAAATAACCCGGACTATAATATATAATTATAAAAGTGCGGTATTTAAATCGACAAACCAAAAACGGCAAACAACAACAACGGTGACGAAATGTTAAAAAAGCGCAGATTCATGCTGCTGTATAATAATAATATAACCATGTCCGGAACCCGGGCGCTCAACAGCGATGACTTTGAATTTACCGATCCGCCCGCTCCGCAGACCGATGAGGCCCATCGCTTTATCAAACCGGTACGCGACGCCGAAAGCGATCCGTTCCTGCACTCGCTGGAAAACCTCGTCCCGGATGATATTGCGCCTGCGCCGCCCAAAAAACGCAGAACGGCAGCCGAACTCGCCGTAGCGGGTATACGTTCGGTAATGCTCTTTGTATGTATCGGCGTTTTTATCGCGAGCGCCGGTTCAATTATAAACACACTGTATAATTATAAACGCGGCGATGATATTTACGCTGAGCTGGCCGGTGATTTTTACGGCGAAACGGACATCGGATATATAAAATCCGAAGGTGATGTAATAAACTCACCCGGTTCACTCAAATCAGACGCCACTCCCGATTTTAAAACATCGCTGACCCTGGCATCCGATGCCAACATGACAAACAACACCGCCCTGAAAAATACCTACAATGCCAGATTCGAACAGGTTAAGGTAAAACTGAATTATCTTCAGGTCAAAAACGAGGATTTGTACGGCTGGATTACCATACCCAATACCAATATAGACTATCCGATGGTTCAGGGCAAGGATAACGACTATTACCTGGATCACGCGTTCAACGGCGAATATCTGCCCGCCGGATCCATCTTTGTCGATTATCACTGCAATAAATCAATAATGAAAAACCATAATACGGTCATTTACGGGCATAATATGACAAACGGTCTGATGTTCAACCATGTGACAAAATATCTGGACACCAAGTTTTTCAATGAAAATCCTTATGTGGAGATTTCCACATCCGAGGGTATATATACATATGAGGTTTTCGCCATTTACCAAACCGATATGTATTACTCATATATACAGACCCAATTCACCTCCCACGCGCAGTTTGTTGATTTTGCCTACGAAATGAAAGCGAATTCGCTGTATGAACGCGAAGGCATGGAGTTCAGCGACACCGACCGCATAATAACGCTGTCCACCTGTACAAACGGTTATTACGCGAACCGTTATTGCCTTCAGGCAAAACTGATTGATGTGAGCAATTAAAACACAAATTAAATACGGAAGTAATTATTTGAATAGTATGGAATCGAAGATACAGTCGGTCGTAATTCCGATGTACAACGAATCAAAAATCGTTGCCGATACGATTGAGCAGCTTAGAAAATTTGCCGATAACCACCCTGAGCGATGTTTCGAATTTATCCTTGTTGATGACGGCAGCCGGGACGGCTGCGGCGGGATTGCCCGGGAAACCATTGGTGATGACAAGCGTTTCCGGGTTACGGGATATGCCGATAACCGGGGAAAGGGTTCGGCGGTACGGCAGGGTATGCTGACCGCGACCGGAGATATAAGGGTATTTACCGACTGCGATCTGGCATACGGCACCGGGGTAATTACCGAAATCGCCGACCGCATGACCGCTGACGGGGTTGATATATGTATCGGTTCCCGCAATTTATCGGCTGACGGCTACCGGGGCTACACCCGCCTGAGACGTTTCATATCAAAGACATATATTCTGCTCATTAAGCTGGCCGCGGGTTTTCGCC
>JAQVWU010000062.1 GCA_028709565.1 Eubacteriales bacterium | reverse complement strand
GCCGTTATATGTCAAGCATGATAAATCGTTTGCTATTTTCGGGAATTAGGCATCTAAAATAATTTTGACAAACGATAGTGTCTGTGATATAATCAGTCTGTCTCAATAAGCAAATAAACCAAACATGGGGGTATCATGTCACTTTCGCGTATTTTAACCATCGGCGATATCGTAGGACCGCAGGCCGTGGAACACCTCAACCGGCATCTGTGGGATTTCCGCCGTTTAAACGATATAAACCTGACCATAGCAAACGGAGAAAACGCCTGCACGGGCAACGGTCTGGACGCTCAGACCTCAAATCTGCTGCTTTCGTCGGGCGTGGATATCATCACATCGGGCAACCATATCTGGCATAAACGCGACATTCGCGAATATCTCGATTCGACCGACGCGGTAATCCGGCCGGCCAATTACCGGACCACCACGCCGGGCAGCGGCTATACGAAAATCAACGTGGACGGATATAAATATCTGGTGATAAATGTCATGGGCGTGGTGTATATGGACCCGCTTGACAACCCGTTCTATACCGTTGACAGGATTTTGAATCACGAAAGCGGACATTATGATTTTTCCGTACTGTATATACATGACGAAGCCACCTCCGAAAAGCTGGCGATGGCCCATTATTTCGACGGGCGAATCGATATAATGTTCGGCACGCATACCCATGTCACCACCGCCGACGAGCGCATACTGCCCCGCGGCAGCGGCTATATAACCGACCTGGGCATGTGCGGTCCGGTTGACTCGGTGCTCGGCATCCGCTCCGAAATCATTATAGAAAAGCTCACCACCAACATGCCGGTCCGGTTTGAGATTGCCGAAGGTCCCGTCGAAGCCTGCGGCGCCGTATTCACGCTGGATATGGAAAGCAAACGCATAACTTCGATCCAAAGGGTAAAATTTTAACCGTCACCGCAAATATAAATTTACGGAAGGTGCAAGGTTTATGAAAAATATCGATGTGGCTTCTTTCCTCGTTTTTATACTGCTTATTTCCGTTTTTACCGCCTGCGCGGACAGCGGGGATAACATCACCCCAACCACCGCCGACGATACAACCGCCGCGCAAAACGAAGAAACGGTCGATTTTTCAAAGATGAACTTCATCGAACGGCTGACCTACGACAAAAGCTTCATTCCCGACAACCTGCCCGAAACCGACCTGGAGGGTTATGTCTACACAATAGGCTTTCTCGACCAGGGCGACGGCAGCGCCTATTATGACGACTGGATAGCGGCTCAGCCGGACGGGGACGTGGTGAACGACGCCGTTTATCTGCGCAATTCCCGGATAAGCGAACGTTTCAACATTGAGTTCGACTACTTTTCCTTTCCCAATACCGCCGAATACCCGGGTACTATGACAAAGGTTATAAACGCCGGGGAGGATGTGTTTGACATGGTCTCACTGCATCCCGGCTATTACGCTTCATTTGTCACGTCGGGTTATATGACCAACCTTGCCGTCCTCGATTATCTTGACTTCGACCAGCCCTGGTGGATGGGGGATTCGGTTAAGGCTTACAGTTATCACGGCAATATCTACACCACGTACGGAGCCGGAACGGCCATCTCTGTGCTTGCCACGGCGCCTGTTATGGTATACAATAAGAACATAGCTGCCGATTACAATGTCGGCAATCTATATGATGTTGTCCGCGAGGGCAAATGGACATATGAATATGTCAAATCCATAATAAAGGACATGTGGATTGACCTTGACAACAACGAAAAGAAATCGGATGAGGATTTCTTCGGTATGTATTATGTTCATCCCAACGAGGCGTATACCTTTCTGTGGACACTCGGGGGCAAGTATATCGCCAAGGACACGGACGACGAACCGTATCTTGATATCAACAACGAAAAGAACATCAGGATTTTTGATGCCGTGCGGGATATGGCGCAGAACTGGGACGGCATATACTACGCCAAAAGTTATGAAACCGATACCGATGTGTTTGTGGGCGGACGCGCCCTGTTCCAGCGGGCGGTGCTGATTATCATCAACAAGCTGAGAAGCGTGGATTTCGAATACGGCATACTGCCCAATTTCAAGCTTGACGAAGAACAGGTAAATTATATAACCAGCGGCGGCGGCGGACCCGAGGGTATCCCGATTACCTGCGCCGATAAAAACAGGTCGGCCCTGATCATGGAAGCCCTCAACGCCGAATCATATAAAACGGTTATACCCGCATATTACGAAACGGCTGTGAAGGTAAAGTATACATATGATGAGGACAGCGCCGAAATGCTCGATATGATTTTCAATAACGTCGTATACGACCCCTCATATATATTCTGTCACGGTGCTACCTATTCGATTGCCGATCACTGCCTCGGCAAAACCGAATTCTCCTCCTGGTATGCCTCAAAGGAAAAGGGCTTCAACAAGGAAATCGAGACGGCCGCGGCGAGCTTCGCGGTTGTGGCGGAAGCCGGAAACTGAAGCGCCTGCATATAAAAAATCCTCCCGGGGTTAGAGGGTTAGTCTTAAGGATTTTAATCCCGGAAAAATATCGGTTTAGTTTTGTATGTGTTACCGGTTATGCCGATTTTTCTTGTTCTGTGGATCAAATTCTCCAATGCGGTTACGCCCTCCCTCTTTATTTTGGTCAAAAAAAGCACCTACCTTGCAATAGATGCTTAATAACTAATTGTCATTGTGGGATAATGTTCTTCCATTCATCTGTATTTCTAATAAAATCGAAAACCTTTTCTTGCATTACTTTTTTTAACCAGTCTATATAACTTGATTCGAAATTCCGAGAAAAACTTTCTTTTGAATATTTGCCTGTATCAGCAAATATCGATGTGTATTCACCGGAATGAAAATTGTCCATTTTATATGAATGATAATATGCTTTTTTTAGAGCTGATATGGTTTTTTCTTGGTTACATAATTTTCCATATTCTCGCGCTATATTCATCCATAGCATATGCAGTGCATAATGTTCACAACCATAATTTTCATCATACAAAAACAAACGATAAAGCTTATCTACAGTTTCGTATGCAAATATTCGTTCTTCTGGTGTATATTTTTTTGAACGCAGCATACAATCAACCGATGAATCAATTAAACCAATATGCTGCCCAATATTACCTTGTACTAATTTCAGTAATTCGTCACCCTTTAGTATTCCTTCCAATACTGTATTTTGTGTACAAAATAAGTTAGGTAATTTTTTTGCATATTCCTGCGCTTTAATTTCATTTTTCTTTCGATCATAAGCGTATACGAGTGTTTGTATAGTGGAATATCGTTGTTGATCATCTACACTGTTTTCTAAAATTTTCTCTCCAATTTCAATACATTCGTCAAGATATTCATCTTTATCAATGAATAACAAAGCATGGCATAAATTCGACATAAGGTTTAGATTTTGAGGAAATTCTTTTAACGCTTCTCTCATTAAAAATATATTATCTTCTATTTTTCCAACATTACCATTTTTACTATATTGGTTCATATACTCATCTATTTTTTTATTACACTCTATTTGATCACAACCGAGTAATTCGTCAACAGTTTTACCGTAATAAGATGCGATTGATGGCAATAATGTAATATCGGGAAATCCTTCGCCACGTTCCCATTTTGATACTGCTTGGATAGATATGTTTAGATGAGTTGCTAAATCTTCTTGGGTATTCCCATTATCTCTACGAATTTTTTTCAGATTCTCGGTAATTTTGATATCCATATTATTTCTACCTTTAATTCTAAAAGTAACAAGCGCTTGTTCTATTGATATTATAACATAATATTATATTTTTCCAATAACCGCACTGTTGATAATCAGTAGAAATATTAAACTGTTAGTTTAATTATTTATTTGTATCTATGAAACTCATATCCAAATTGCATTATGTCATTAATGCAATACTCACGTTCCGACGGTAAGCTGCTTATACATCTCTCCCTGATTGATCAGAATGTCTTCCGATGATTCTGATAAATAATATCCCAGTGATTACAATAAATGTTTATGAGTTATGAAATTCGAGGTTTCCAGTCATGAACAGCATTTTTAAATTAGCAGAAGTAATTAAAAAAGACTGCACTAAAAGGTTTATCCTTCGGTGCAGTCTTTACTTTTGAGCCTCCGCTTGAAGAGAGCCAGTCAAAAATTCACTTACTTTCGTAAATCCCTAAGTTGAACTCGCTTTTCGGGAGGGTTTTTTATTGATTATCGATTATTATAACTTAGCCGTAAATTCGATCAGAAATTGTTTAAACGCTTCGCCGATCTCCGGGTGGCGCACCGCCTGTTCCACATTGGCTTGCAGGAAGCCGAGTTTTGAACCCAGGTCGTAGCGTCTGCCCTCAAAGTCGAGGGCTGTCATGCCCCCCTCGGGGTCCGATTCGGCCAGTTTCTTCATCGCGTCGGTAAGCTGCAGTTCCCCGCCATCGCCGTACGGGATGGAATCGAGGATATCGTATATCTTCGGCACCAGCAATACCCTGCCGAGGATGGAAAAGCGGGTCATAATCTCCTCGGGACGGGGTTTTTCTATCATTGTAAAAACGCGGTATATATTGCTTTCGACATGACGCGCGTCAAGGGTGCAGTATTTATATACAAGGTCGAGGGAGACCTCCTGTACACCCGCGCAGGGCAGCCGGTATTTCTCGTATACCTCCATGAGCTGGGCGCAGACCGGCTTTTCGGAGATAATCACGTCATCGCCGTAAAGCACCATAAACGGGTCGGATCCGGTAAAACTCTTCGCCCGGCGCACCGCGTGACCCAGTCCCTTTGTCTCCTTCTGGCGCAGAAAGAATATATTGGCGCGGTCGGCAATAGCCCTCAGGCAGTCGGCTTCGGCCGTTTTTGAATGACCGCGCAGATAGGCGTCGTAAGCCGGCGAATAATCGAAATAATCCTCAATGGCGTCCTTGCCGCGGTTGGTTATGATGAGGATATCGGTGATACCGCTGTCCGCAGCCTCGTCAACAAGATAGGACAGCGCGGGCCGGTCGACAACGGGGAGCATTTCCTTCGGCACGGCATGCGCTACGGGCAGCATACGGGTTCCCAGTCCCGCCGCCGGTATAATTGCTTTTGTGATTTTACCCATGGCTTATTATAATTCCCTTTCATAATTCCGCGCCGGTGCGCGCTCTTAATCTGTCCTGTATGCGTTCGATGACAAAGATCAGGGGGATTCCCAGCAGATAACAGACCACCGCCTGCCCGGCTCCCACCGAAAGCGCGTTGAGCAGATACAGCGGGAGAAACGAATCGCCGGGTTTTACCTCGGAAATGGTTATTACGGCCCCTATTACCACCGCATTGATTATGACCGGCGGAAGAGGCGCCGCAAGCGCTCTTTTTATGCCGCGCAGTGAACGCATCTTCGAGGTCAGAAAGGCGGCGGCAAGTGTGGCAAGACTGCCGAATATAACATCCAGCACCGGGATATTCGGTGTTATTATATTGGCAATCGCGCAGCCCACAAACAGCCCGGGTATGGCTTCCGGGAAAAACAGGGGCAGCAGGCTCATAGCCTCGGATATACGAAACTGCAGCGCTCCGAAGGAGAAGGGGGTCAGCATCATGGTAAGCGCCGCGTACAGCGCGCCTATTACAGCCGCGCGGGTCAGGTAACGCAGCGCGTCTGAGTTTCTTTTTGTTATCTTCATAGTTAAATTCGCTTTAAGTTCGTTTTAAGTTCGTTTTAAGTTCGCTTTCAATTCGCTTAATCGGAATCGGTTTTTATATAGGCGTTGGCAACCAGCGCCGCGTCATCCATTTCATCGTATGCGTCGGTATATTCCACCTCAATAACCGCCGCCCTCTCCTCTGTTAAAACGGCGTACATACGCGCTTTATAGGCCTTGCGCAGATCCTCAAAATGTTCGTCTATATATTCCGGGTCCAGGGTCAGCCGCTTTATTATATGGTAACCGTTTTGTGATAAAACAACCTCGCTGATTTCACCGATGTCAAGCGCCCGCGCGGCGTTCTCAAACTCGGCTATTATCTGACCGTTGGTAAAATAATAACCGGTGTTGTCGCCCTCCATACCGGGGTCTTCGTTGTATTGATCGATAAGGCCGTTGAAGTCTTCTCCGGACAGGGCCCGGTCGCGCAGTTCGGAAGCCAGTCTCAGATTGGCGGCTATATCGTCCCCCGCCTCGTTTAAGATCAAAATATGGGTGGCGTGTATAAAATGGTTGTTTATATACGCCTCTACCGTCTTGTCGTCCGAAATCACCAGACCCGAATATTCGTCGATAATATACTCATACAGCTTCTCGTCCAGAGCCTGAAATTCCAGCAGGTCGTCAAACAGCTCTTCGGTAAGGGCTCCCTGTGCCAGGGCGTTTCTGAAGGTTTCGATGTCACCGTATGATTCGATATAATAATTCTTCATATTGGCGACCGCCGTCATATCGTTTTCGTTCAGGGTCAGCTTATGCTCCTTTGCCATATTCATCTTCGCGTATTTCATACGCAGCGACGCCTCGACCTGCCCTTTCAGGGTGTCGGCGTATCCGGTTTCACCGGCGTTCTCATGACTGTTGCGGTGGTTTATATAAAAATATCTGTATTCATCGTATGATATTTTATTGCCCCCGACCTGCATGACCGTCTTTTGACCCGCGCCCGCGCAGGAGGAAAGCAAAAACAGGAGAGCCGCTAATAAAACACATAAAAATCTACGCGCGGCAGGCAGTTTATTCATGAACGATTCCTTTCAATTCGGTTTTGCGGCTGTTTTGCGGTTTTTGCGTTAACGCTCCCGATCACTCAAGCAGCAGATAAGCGTCTATCGCCTTCTGCATGGCGGTCTCAGCCGCCTTCTCTATCTTGGCGTACTGGGAAGCCAGATCGGGATTATACGCGTTGACCATCGTCAGGGTAAATGTGCCGACATTGCCCCAGTTGTATAAATACCCGACATCATACTTAAGCGTGGCAAAGACAATGTCAAGCACCGCTTCCGAATCGTCGTCACGCGTACCCTTTGTCTTTAAATAAACCTCATTATACGCGGGGGTCAGAATATTCTTTGACTCGGATCCCAGCGCGTCCAGCACTATGGCCGACTTGCTCACATCCGGCGCGTCGACGGGGATGCATATCATGGCGGCGACATGGGGATTGATGGTGTGGAAATAACTCGACTGGCCTTCCGTATACAGCGGTACCGGCAGTATGCCGAAGTCGGTATCCATCTCCCGCATATTCTGAATCGCATGGAACTCGTTGAAGTTAAAGAGCCCCTGATTGTTCTGGAACATGGCTATGATATCGTCGTTGGGCACGCCTATCTTGGACCAGCTCAGCGACAGCGACGGGTCATAGAGCAGCTCGATATAGGTTTCCCATATTTTTTGTGTCGTATCGTTATAGAAAGAAATATAAGGCAGGTCCTCCTCGTCTTTGGAGCAGATATTTACCCCTCCGCCGATGAGTCCCAGGGCGATCATATCACAGTAATAGAGCAGTCCGTATTTGTCGTCCACCGTCCACTTGCCGTCGCCGTTGAGATCCTGCGATACCTGTCGGCCCATCTCGGTGAACTTGTCAATTGTCCATTTCATATCGCTGACAAGCGCATAGGGGCTGTCAAGATTGTAATCGTCAATCATCTGCTTGTTGAACAGTATAACGCCGATGGACTTCTTGTACATGGTGCCGATGTCTCCGGTGACCATATACAGCTTGTTTAAAATAGTCATGCCGTTGACGCAGTTCTGATCCCACCAGGGGGCGTGGATGTCCAGATCACCCACCGACAGCAGGTCGTACAGATAGCCCGCCTGGGCGGTTGACCCGGCTCCGAAGGTGTTTACATAGGCGGTATCGTAGGCGCCGGCTGCCGCCTTTATGGATGTTTTGAGTTTGGTGGCGTCGCCCGAGCCCCCCATGAGGTGAGCTTGAACCTTGACATTGAGCTTTTCCTCAACCGTGCGCATACGGCTGTACACGGCGTCGTTCAGCGTGTCCCCCGTTTCCTCGGTTGCCGAAAAGTCCACATCGTACCAGGTGCCGTTTGTCGTGTCATAGGTATAAATATTGAAGTCGCCGCCCTCGTAGTCGGTGCCCGCGGGTATATCGGAAGCGTATTTTAAATCGGTGGTTTCCTCAACGGCATCGGTCCCGGCCGGCGCCGTCGTTTCCTTCCCGGATGTGTCGTCGGGCTGGGCGCATGCGAAAATGGCAGAAAACAGCATCGCCGCAAGAAGAATAACGGAAATATACTTAATTCCTGACATAATAACTCCCTCGTAATCATAAATGTTTATTTAATAAATATAATTAATATTAACATAAACGAACCGTATTGTCAATAGTTTGAATAATCTGAACGTTTCAGAACCGTTTGAACCTTTTAAAACCGTCTTAAAGTTTTATAAAGATCAGGCGGAAATCAGGGTAAATGATTTGCCATCCGGCGTCCTTTGTGATATAATATAAATAAAAAAGCGAGGTATGGGATGACGCTGCCCGAAATGATAATTTTCGACTACGGCTACACACTGATCTACGAGCCGCTCCATGACAGCCTGCGCGGCACACAGGCGCTGCTGGAACACGCGACCAGAAACAAAAACAATATGAGCGCCGTGGAGGTCAGCGCCTTTGCCGATAAGATGTTCGCCGACATAAGCGTGAGGTCGGACGCCGCTGGTCTGGAAATCCATAATCATATGTATCAGAAGCTGGTATATGAATACCTGGAGATCGATTTCGCCCTCAGCTCCCTTGAGGCGGAAAAACTGTATTGGAACACGGCGGCGCCGGCTGTGATTATGCCCGGCGCCGATAAGCTCATCGCATATATAAACGCGAGGGGTATACGCAGCGGTGTGGTCAGCAATATCGGTTTTTCGGCGGAGGCGCTGACCAAACGCATAAACAAGGCGCTGCCCGGCAGCAGCTTTGAGTTTGTCATCGCGTCCAGCGAATATGCGTACAGAAAGCCGAGTCCGCTGCTGTTTGAGCTTGCCCTCAAAAAGGCCGGGCTTGACGCTGAGAAGGTCTGGTTTTGCGGCGACAGCACGGCGGCCGACATACATGGCGCCTCCTCCACCGGTATCATTCTGGTCTGGTATGACAGCCGTCTGGACTGCCCCTATCGTCATAAATCCGAGGATGCGCGGCCCAAATGCGAGCATCTGCATATTCGCGACTGGACCGAACTGATCGCCGTACTTGAAGAGGCCGACCGGGAATGACGGTTAAGCCGGACAGGCGATATCTGCTCTTTGACCTGGACGGCACGCTGACCGACCCCTCCGTTGGCATAACAAACTCGGTTGCCTACGCCGCCGCCCGGTTCAGCATCACAGTCGATGACAAAACGCGGCTCAATAAATTTATAGGGCCGCCGCTTGTCGAATCCTTCGAGCGATATTTCAGGTTGACAAAAGCCGAAGCGCAAAAAGCCATCGCATATTACCGTGAGTATTTCGTGGAAACGGGTATTTTCGAAAACTTCGTTTATCCCGGTATCCCGCATATGCTTGAAGAACTTAAATCAGACGGCAGGACGCTGATTGTCGCCACCTCCAAGCCCACAGTATTCGCCGTCCGCATCCTGCGGCACTTTAATCTGGACGGATATTTTACATTTACGGCGGGCAGCGAACCGGACGGCAGAAGGACCGACAAGAGCGAGGTTATAGCCCACGCCCTTAATGAATGCGCTATCCGCGGCCTGTCGGACGCCATAATGACGGGGGACCGCGAACACGACATAAAGGGCGCCAAAACCGCCGGTATAGCGTCGGTAGGTGTGCTCTACGGTTTCGGTGACAGAGAGGAACTGACAACCGCCGGCGCCGACTTTATCGCCGAGGACATACATATGCTGAAAAACCTGCTGCTCGGCGACAGATAATAAATATTGACAGAAGCTGCCTGATACGGCAACACCGTATCGGCAGCTTCTTAATATTGAGGGAATTTTAGCTTATATTTATAACAGTATTATTCTTCCGTACCGTCAAACCGGTAGAACATTTCAGCCACAAGCGCTCTTGATGCCTTGTCCGCCGGCAGCAGTCTGTCCTTTTTGCCGGTGTAGACGCCGTTTCCGATTGCCCACTTCATGGCGCTGACCGCCCAGTCGGACACGTCTCCGCCGTCGGAAAACCTCACGAAGCTGCCGTTTGACTTGACGTCATAACCCATCACCAGCGCGTAGCGATAGAGTATAGCCACAGCCTGCTCAACGGTAATTTCGTCCTCCAGACCGAAGTGCGCGTAGTCATAACCGTTGACAATGCCGTTCTGCGCCGCCCACTCCACATAGGGTGAATACCACTGACCTGCTTCAACGTCTTCAAAGCTGCTGCCCTCGTAATTATCGGGGGCAATTTCAGCGAGTCTGCCGAGGACGGTGACGAACATGGCGCGGGTCATTGTGACATCGGGGGCGAACTCGGTATCGCTTACTCCGACAAACAGACCGTTTTTGTATACATATTCGATAGCGTCATAGAAGGAATCCGATTCGCGGATATCCGTAAAAGGATTTGCCCAGGGAGCAATAATCTGTTCAAACTCGGCAAAAATCGCATGCGAACCGGTTACATTGCTGAAGGTATAGGTCGAAACCGCTCCGACATTGTATCCGTCTGCCACGACTCCGGAGATAATATACCCGTCGTGGGGGGTTATGGTGTATGTGATTCCCTGTCCACGCAGTACCTGATGCAAACCTTCGGGTGTAATGCTGCCGCCTTCTCCCGCGGTAGCCGATATGGTGTAACTGTGATTGTTGAATCCCGCGTACCACAGGTACCATGAGGTCCACAGGTCGTATGACGAGGTATCCACTGTGATGACTGCC
>JAQVWU010000438.1 GCA_028709565.1 Eubacteriales bacterium | reverse complement strand
CAGACAATATATTTTTTTGTCGATATCATCGTAACCATAAACCAATACCGGATGAACAAAATGATTCGAATGAAAACACTCGTTGCCGTAAAGATAGTATTTATCGATCCAAATATATAAATAATACCATTTTTCTATGCTGACTTTAATATAATCAGATATATCAGTCGTGATATCACCGTGAGCGTACGTGATCCTTTCATCTATATATTCGCGGTATGATGCGTCGATTTTGTTATCAATAAAATCGATAACGATATCCCTGTCGCCGTGTATTATTAAGTTTATATATTTTTCATAAAACCACGGGTATATATGATGTTGTAAAACCATACTTAAATGGAAAGATAAACGGGTTTCCCTTTTAGTGTTTATAGGCAACAGTGTAGGGTTCATGTCTTTTATCCTTCGTCTTTAATCACTATTAAGCGGATAATGTTGGTTTTTATCGGTATTTAATGTTTTTATTTTGAATAACCCTACCATATCAATCATTTAGTTATTTGTCAAGTGTTCTTGATAAATAATTAAACATTTACAGATTATTAATTATTTATTAATAGTATCTTATGATATAATTACAAAGCGCGAACCTAAGCGAAAGATTAACGCGCATTGACGTGACGGCATGCGCGTGCAGCGTATCAAAATCGCTGATTACTGTATTGGCGAATTTGACCTGCCGGTTTCTGCATCCGCGACAAAACAAAAAAATCGGCGCAGCCGGTAAACGCATACCATGCCATGCCGATGTTTTACGGGATTAAAAATCTCTAAGACGCACTCTCTAAAGGGCTCCTGTTTTATTACGGCGCGTTTATAAAATCCGCTTGCATTATATCGAAATCTGGATTATAATATATAATATAAAATAATAACGGTATAAGTAGGCAAAGGAATTCCGACAATCATGTACAACAGCTTTATATATAGCGTAAACACGGTGCTGCCTGTTTTCATCATCGTCGCGTTGGGGTGGATATTGCTCCGCATGAAACTCATTACTCCGGATTTTACGGCAACCGCGGAAAAACTTGTATTTAAGGTCGCCCTGCCGGCTATGCTGTTTTGTGAGGTTTCCTCTGCCGACCTTGCCGCCGATTTTGACGGGCGGTTTATTGTCTTCTGCTGCCTGGGAATATTGATTACATTTGTTTTATTGTGTATTTTCGTTCCCTTGTTCATAAAACGCAACGACCGCCGTGGGGCGTTTATTCAGGGGGTATATCGTTCCAATTTCGCAATTCTCGGCATACCGCTGGCGGAAAGCATGTTCGGCAGTGAGGGTACGGCGCAGATATCGATGATAATGCCCTTTAGCATAATAATGTTTAATATGTTTGCCGTATTGATTTTGAGTATATATGCCCCCAAAGAGGTTAAACTGACCCTGCCTCAGTTTGCCCGCCGCGTCGTCGGCAATATAATAAAGAATCCGCTGATTATATCGGTGGTTGCGGGTATCCCCTTTATGCTGCTTTCAACGGAGTTTCCGCTTATAATAACAAAAAGTCTTAATTGCATATCGGACATGGTTATGCCGCTGTCGCTTATCTGCATTGGCGCCGGTTTTAAATTCGAATCACTGCGCGGACGGACCGCGGCGGCGCTGACTGCCGCTTTGCTCAGACTGCTCGTCGTGCCTGTTATCGCCGTGGGTATTGCCGTTGCCGTCGGTTTCCGCGGTGCGCAGCTGGGCATTATATTGATTTTGTTCGGCGCGCCTACGGCTGTCTCCAGTTATGTCATGGCAAAGAACATGAAAAGCGACCATGAACTTGCCGCCCAGATAATACTGCTGACCACCCTTTTATGCGCCCTGACCATGTTCGCCGGTGTATTCCTGCTCAAAAATTTCGGATACATTTAATAAAACGAATAATAATATTTATAATACAAAAAGGAGAAGAAGTTATGATTAATCTCGAGAAGGAAATTCGTGAACAGCCGAAGGTGCTCGCTTCGATTAAAGAAAAGAATATTTCCGCTATCCGGGCAGCCGTTGCGGCAGCCAAGTCGGCAGGGATAACAAATATCTGCTTTGCGGCGCGCGGAACAAGCGACCACGCTTCCATATTCGCACAGTATCTCTTCGGCATTTACGCGGGCGTTCCCTGCTCGCTGGCCACACCGTCGGTGGTATCGCAATACGGCACCAAATTAAACTTTGCCAACACCCTTGTTATCGGAGTTTCCCAGTCGGGCCGAGCCGCCGATGTACTGGCGGTAGTGGAAAACGCCAATGAATGCGGCCTGCCTACTGTAGCCGTGACAAACAACGAGGATTCGCCGCTTGCCAAAACCGCCACTTTCCATCTTTACTGCAATGCCGGTCCCGAGGTCAGCATCGCCGCCACAAAGACCTTTACGGCGCAAATGATGCTGCTTGCCCTGTTGTGCGCCGAATGGGCGCAGTCGGAAGAACTGTTCGCCCTGCTTGACCGGGTGCCCGCTGCAGCCGAACGCCTGCTCTCCTATATGCCGGAGGAAATAGCGTCCGGAATCGGCGCCTTTACATCGGCTGAAAACGGTATTCTGCTCGGCCGCGGCACCAGCTAGCCCATAGCCCTTGAAGGCGCGATCAAGATACTTGAAACCAACCGCATGTATATGAAGGGT
>JAQVWU010000437.1 GCA_028709565.1 Eubacteriales bacterium | reverse complement strand
TAGTTATTATTATGATAACATAGTCATAAACACTGAAGAAGGCCTGTTCGATGCCTGTAGCTTTACAATAAACAACAATAAAATTATAAATGTTTATATCAATTCAATCCGGGTCAAAGGTTCGGCGGATAAAAGAATGAATTATCCCCAATTATGGATGCTCGATAAAATCGGCAGCACGGTCGACAGTATAACTCCCGGCAATATGCGCCTGGAATATCTAATACAACCCGGTGTAAAAGATGATTTTCGGACACGATGGATATATACAACCGAAGCGGATTCTTTCATATATAAAGATTTGGATTCCGACGGAAATGAGGTTTCTGCCGACGATGAAATGGATTAAGATAACCGCGGTATCGGCTGTTTTTTTGCTTGCTGTCAATATGTTCCTGATTTATAATCTGACAAGACAGTATGCCGGCACATCGCTGATTGACGAACAATCTATTGATAAAACAATAAAATTACTTGAAAAAGCTGATATATATATTTCGAAAAACGTTATTCCTCCCAAAAAACCCGATTTTGAAATATTTGAAGGTGATTTTTTTTCAAATCTTGAAGAATACTACATTAACAGTGCGATTCAACTGTCCGGCAATAAAGTAACGGATGATTTTACACTGCATATGATAAATAATGGTATTAAAATAATTGATAATAACGGCGGTGAAGTTTTTGAATTTTATAACAATAACATTTTTGCCTTCAGATATGTAAAGGAGAATAAGTATACGGATTATTTAAAAGAGTATGAAATAAGTGACAAAGAAATAATATATGAAGCCGATAACGAAGGCTCATCAAATGCGTCAATAAAAATCGGCCGGGAAACCGAGCAGACCATAAATAAAAAGTTTTTCGGTAACGGCGTATTACTGAAAGACATTAATATGCCGATTAAGGTTGACAAAATTTATTACGATAAAGAAAGTGAAATATATTTAACCGAGGGCACACAGACATTTAACGAACTCAAAATATATAGTTGTGAAGTTGTCTGTATAATATATGGCGGGGAGTTGATATACGCGGAAGGAAATATTGTCTTCACGAACGCAGGCAGCGGTTATAATTTGGCATTGTATGATCAAATATCTGTTTTGTTTGAAGAAAAAGCCTATATTGAACAGCAAAGAAACGAACCGTCTGACGATGTATCCGCATATAATTATAATACGGAAAATATTTTAAATATTACAGAATTTAAATGCGTTTATTGTATCAGCTGGAACGCAAATCGGACCAAATATTACCTTATTCCATCCTGGTATATCGAATATAATGGCAACTATGCCAGAATACGCAACGCATTAAACGGAAACATTTATACAATATAATCAAAATTAACTTTCTTGCGGATAAGACTTCTTATTATTAAGATTATGTGTTATAATATCCATGCCGTCAATTCGAAAGAAAATTCAAAAAAAAGATAAATAAAGCGAATCATTGTCTGACAAAAAAGATATATAAGATTTTTAAATTACCCGGCTATATGCATTAAGGTATAATTCGCGGATAAAACATAAAGAAGGTGCAAATCGGATTATGGAAAATATAGTTATTAACGGCGGAAAACCGCTTGTGGGTTCCGTTGAGGTCAGCGGTATGAAAAATGCAGCCCTGGCTATTATTATGGCAAATATATTGGTTGAGGATAAATGCATTATAGAGAATTTACCGGATATTAACGATGTAACCGTTTCTCTGGAAATTTTGCAGTGCATGGGTATGAGCATACGGCGTATAAACCGCAATGCCGTTGAAATCGATTCAACGCATGTTATCGCGGGTTCGTCACCTTATGAACTGGTTCGTAAAATGCGCGCGTCTTATTATATTTTGGGAAGCGAACTCGGACGCTTTGGTCATGCTTATACCGCTTTTCCGGGTGGGTGCGATTTCGGTGTACGGCCTATCGATCAGCATATCAAAGCTTTTGAAGCGCTGGGCGCGACCGTTAATGTTGAGGGTGGTTATATCGAAGCCACAACATCCGGCGGAATTGTGGGAAGCAGTATCTATTTTGACGTAAACACAGTAGGAGCGACAATAAATACCATACTCGCCGCGGCACGCTCAAAGGGAACAACGGTTATCGAAAACGCGGCAAGAGAGCCCCATGTTGTCGATGTAGCCAACTTTTTAAACACCTGCGGAGCAAAAATCACGGGAGCCGGAACAGATACAATTAAAATCAGAGGTGTGAATAAACTTCACGGCTGTACCTATGCAATCATTCCCGACATGATTGAAGCAGGTACATTTATGATAGCCGCAGCCGCGACAAAAGGGATGCTGCGTATAAACAATGTCATTCCAAAACACCTGGAATCCATTTCGGCAAAACTTGAAGAAATGGGTGTGCAAATAGAAGAAGACGACGATTATGTTATAGTGTCCCGCAAGGGTGAACTTAACCGTGTGAATGTAAAGACACTGCCTTATCCGGGCTTTCCCACCGATCTGCAGCCGCAGATGTGCGCGCTGCTGTGTCTGGCAAACGGAATCAGCTTATTGAACGAGAGTGTGTGGGATAATCGGTTTCGTTATGTGCAGGAACTTAAACGTATGAGCGCCAATATCAAGGTGGACGGAAGAACAGCGATAATCGAGGGC
>JAQVWU010000436.1 GCA_028709565.1 Eubacteriales bacterium | reverse complement strand
TATTGCCCGGGAAATGTGGGCTGTGCGGACGTTATACGCACTGTAAAACATGAAAAGTCAAAAACAAATCATATATACCCATTGCCAAACCCTATCTGATAGGGTATAATATATTAATCCAATCAAAACCGAGGAACGGGCTGCACAGCTCAGGAAGGGAACCGGTTATGAACGCCTTTGAAAAAATCAAAAAAGGACTCGGAGAGGCCATTGCTTACGGGCAGGGAACACTGAACGCGAAAACAACGAAATTAAGCGTCGCTCCGCTTCACCGCTTTGAGCCTTATGAAATACGGCAGATCCGGGTGAATACCGGTCTTACACAGGCAGTGTTCGCCAAATATATGGGCGTATCGGTTAAGACGGTGGAGGCGTGGGAGTCAGGCAGAAATCATCCCGAGGGCGCAGCCTGCCGTCTGCTCTCGCTGACAAAAAAAGACCCGGCATTCCCCAAGAAATCAGGAATAATATATTGAAAATACACGATGTAAGCTATATCATCATAAAGGCAGCCCTGGGGCTGTCTTTTGTCATGTGATTATAACATGTCTTTACAAAAATCATTCGGCTGTTATTGCCGGCGAAATATGTCCGGCGGCAGCCTAAAACAGCGTTATTTGTTTTTTAACCGCAAGCTCCCTCCTGACGGGGCGGTCGGAATCCCGGATCAGCGATTCGACAATCCCCGCGGCCTTGAGTATGGTGTCAACGCTCACGGCCGGGATTTCGGTGTTGTCCTCAAGATAGCCGCTGAGATATCTGTCCGAATTATTCTTTATGCCCATGCGCTCGCAAACCAGCCAGTTCACCGTTTCCGCCTCAAATTCCACCTCCGAATCAGTCAGTCCCCGGCGATACGGAATCCATTTTACATTACGCGCGTACAGATGCCCGCAAAACAAATGCCCGAGCTCATGCAGAATGGTGGTATATTGTGACGTGACGCTGTGATTGACGTTGAGCACAACGGCAAACAGCGTTCTCGCCCATGTCCGGCCGGTAACCTGCACATCGACTTCGGCGACACCCGCATCGATAAACCCGCCGAGATTTGTGCCGAAATTTTGCCGCTCAACCCGTATCCCCCCGGTCTTCATGTTTCTTATCAGCCTGTCCATATCGCGTTCGCCGATTGCCATACTTTGCGTAAACGGATTTAGTATCTCCTTCGGAACAGGCTCCCCTCCGGTATCCGCCGGCTCGTATACAAATGCGACCGGCCCGAACGGGTGGAGTATAATGAGCGGGCGCGCGTTCAACCAGTTTACGGTTGATGCGTAAAAACCGTAAACTATGGCGTGCGGCTGAAACGCCCCAACCGGTCGGACACCGATGCCGCATAGACGCTGCCCGGCTTTTGTATATGTACAAGCATGGCGTTATACGGCGCCAGATTTCTGAATTTGCGGACAAATTCCGGTAGTTAGCCGGGAAAGATTTTATTGAATTACGCTGAAATATCTGCTACAATGAGACAAATATGTATATAGCAGGGGTGCCAAACTATGATTAACAAAGCCATAATGTTCGCGACGCTGGTTCATGAGAATCAATACCGGAAGGGATCACAGATTCCGTACATACTGCACCCGCTTGAAACGGGGATTATTACATCGAAGATTAAGTATGACACGGACCTGATCGGCGCGGCGCTGCTGCATGACACCATTGAGGATGCAAAGATAACCCATGATGCGCTGACCTTGATGTTTAATAAAAGAATAGCCGACCTTGTGTCGGCGGTGAGCGAAGACAAATCCAAAGGGTGGCATGACAGAAAACAACATACCATTGATTATCTGAATCATACGGCAAACGAAGATGTCAAGATAATAACCCTTGCCGATAAGCTGGCCAATATAAGGGAAATCCATAAAGACTACGCAGAAATAGGCGATGCGCTCTGGCAGATATTTAACGTGAAGGATAAGAAGGAACATAAGTGGTATTACGAGGCGCTGGTGAGCAGCCTGAAGCGGTATGAGGCTTATTGTGAGTTTGGTAGGCTTGTGGGGGAAGTGTTTGGGGGAGAAATATCGCAATGATAAAATTAAGCGGACCCGGTGAAAGAGTTCTTGCCAGGGTCCGCGTTTTTGAGTTTATGGGGTAAAAAATATATAACTTTCTTATAAATTATATACGAATATTATTGCAATATTTAGAGTATTTTGTTATAATAAAATAATTACGTGTATACAAACAGAGTTAATTGATATTTAATTTCATTTCTTCTTGTCTTTTCTAAGAAGAAAAATGATATATTATGCTTATATTACTGAATGGCGAAATTTGAAATAAGAAGGGTAGACAAATATAAAAAACAATAATTCATAAAGGGTATAAATGTTTCATGAAAGGAGCCCAAGGTATGGTTAACTTTAATCTTTTGGAATCGTTAAGAATCTTGCGATTCGGCAGTACTACCAGGTATTTATATCCATGAGAGGAAAATTTATAAAATGGCTGGATTCTGTAAAAGATAAAGAATATTCAACAGAATTAATTATTATCTGTTTAGACAAGATTTCCAAATATGCTGTCAGAAAGAAACTAATGCTAAGAAGCCTTTGGGAGTATACAGACCCCAATACTTTTAAAACTGTTTACAACAAGCTGTTAGATCCAAAACTTCTCCGTAAC
>JAQVWU010000435.1 GCA_028709565.1 Eubacteriales bacterium | reverse complement strand
TTTGTTGGACTCGGTTGACGTTATTGCGGCATTTTGCAGGGCCGTCACTGCGTTGGTAGATATGGGCATACCCGCATCGGGATACAGTCCGCAGGAAATCGCTTCCACATGTTCGGCGCAAAGGTGATTGGTGACCGCCGCCGCCATCGGGCTGCGGCAGGTATTGCCCGTACAGACAAAACAAACCCGCAGAGGACGGTCGACGCCGGCAATAATATCGTCAAAGGTTTCGGTTTCCAGGGTTTTTATCATAATATAATTTCACTTTCTCCGACAGGGAGATTTATTGCGTTATCTCCCGTGAAAAAGTCGTCAATCAACGGACCGATTTCAACGGTGAGTTTGGTTCCGCGGTCATACACATACCGGCCGCCGTCGGTGCCTTTGATATATATAAGATTATAATAAATAAAGGGGTATTTATCCGAAGCGAGTTTCAGGGAATAGGAACTGTCCGTATCCGCTGCCGTTACGGGTTCGCCGTTCTCTAGAATATACAAAAATTCCGCTATAACCTCCGGGTCGCTGATGCTGGAAACGGGTATATTATTATAACCCGATATGAATATCAGAATTTCCGACGCTTCGAGTTCTCCCGGACCGGGAAGTTCGATCTCCTCGGAATGAAAAACCGAACCTATGCCCTCGAATTTTTCGGCAAGCCATTGCGTCGGTTCGGCGCCGGGCAGGGTATACAGCGTTGTTTTGTCAAAAAGCGCGTATTCGGTTCCGACGGATACGGGTTCATAGCTTATCGGGGCGTTGATATATTTTACATTGTTTACCGTATCTATATACCGACCGTCGGTATATTTCAGCTTAATCAGATTTGAGCAGGAGGTCAGGAGCACAACCGATGCCAGCAACAGTATCGGCATTGTCTTTTTGAGAATAGTCACCTTGATTCACCCGCTCAGTAGCCATACTTGCCGGTGAGACTGTCATCGTTGAAAATCCAGTCGCGCACGTTCACAACGGTATAGTCTTCCTTTGTATCCCGGATTATCACCGTCGATATCCCGGCGTTTATTACCATCCGGCGGCACATGGAACAGCTTGTGGTACCGGCAACCGGTTCGCCGTCCGCCGGATTTACGCAGGCCATATATAAAGTGGAGTCCAGCATCATCTCCCGGGACGCGGCGATTATGGCGTTTGCCTCGGCGTGAATCGCGCGGCAAAGCTCGTAACGCTCTCCCCGGGGTATGTTTAATTTTTCTCTCATGCACCAGCCCAGGTCGCTGCAATTCTTGCGGCCGCGGGGGGCTCCGTTATAGCCGGTTGACAATATCACATCATTTTTTACCAGAATGGCGCCAAAATGACGGCGCAGACAGGTGGCGCGCTCCGACACGGTCTGAGCTATATCAAGATAGTAGTTGGTTTTTGACACGCGTTCCATATATACAGCCGTTCCTTTCACAGGGGTTTTAATGTAATTATATTTATTCGCCGTGCATTATACATTATTATATATAAAATCCGTTTAGAATTCAAGTCCTATATATAAATTTACATTATTTTTGATGTTTTCATCGCGGCGGAATTTGCTTGACACGGGCGGGTCGGATATGGTATAGTAAAATCAAGAAGCGGCAGCTCATCGCTGCCGGCTTGATTTATCGGTGTCCGTTATCCCAGTATCAGAATATTTTGATAATATACGTGTTTTATATTGTTATTCCTTTTGCTTTATTTTTTTCTCTTCGGCGCTGATCTGCCGGGGGAGAGCCATATGACAAGGGCAACGGCGCCCGCGGCAATAAGAACGGCGACGATAATGCCTATGATATTCGACAGGCCGGAAACCGGTTTGTCGGCCGTTTCCTCCGCTGCCGTCTCTGCCTGTGCTTCGGTTTTTGCTTCGGCTTCGGTTTCTGCTTCGGCTTCGGTTTCGGCTATGGTCTCGGCTGCGGTTTCCTCCTGAACTTCTCCCTCTCCCTCGGCGAAAACCGGCAGGGCAAGGGTGATTATAAGCAGCGCCGCGAGCAATACGGAAAATATGTTTTTAATCCTGAACATTAAAAAATCCAGATCCTTTCAAATTATTTAAACGTCTAAACAAAAGTATGCCAAAGTATGACAAAGATTATGCTATCAAAAAAATATGGATAAATTATGTACCGATATAAAATCAAAGGTAAAATAATTATAATATTTCTGTAATAAATAGGGGTATGATATGGAGGCAAAACGCTTCAAAAAAAACGATGAGGGATTTATTTGTCTTAATTGCGGTAAAACAGCGCCGCCGCTGGGATACAGTTCGCGCAATCACTGCCCCCGGTGCCTGTATTCGCTGCATGCCGACGAAAATCCTGGCGACCGCGCGGCGTCCTGCCGGGGACTTATGCGCCCGTTTTGGGCCGAACCGGACGCGAGAAAGGGTTATATTATCAGCCACCGGTGCGAGCTGTGCGGCGCGGTGCGGCGCAACAGGGCCGCGTCGGATGACAATCTGGACCTTATTATCCGGCTTACCGTGCGCGAGCTTTGATAATGCTCACACCTTCGCGTGTTTGGTTCTGGCTATAATATGGTCCTGAAGTTCCCGAGACAACAGATTGAACTTCTGGCTGAATCCCGACACCCGCACGGCAAGATTGCGGTGATTCTCCGGGTGGAGCTGGGCGTCGAGCATGGT
>JAQVWU010000061.1 GCA_028709565.1 Eubacteriales bacterium | reverse complement strand
GGGCGCGATAAAAGCGGGTATGAATGCCGATTCCGTTTATCGTTTTGAGGATATATCGGATATCAGACCGCTGACCGCCGCGCTGAAAGACCGGCTGCGCGAAGGCGACAACCTCCTGTTCAAGGCTAGCCGCTCAGTAGAACTCGAACGGGTGACAGCCGCCCTTGACGAACGGTAAAAAGTTTATTCAATCGCAAACGAATATTTTACAACGGAGTAATTATGTCACGGTATGCCTATTTTATCGCAACATTGCTGCTGTCCTTTCTTTTGACGGCGGCGGCGGCGAGGATATTGATCCCAAAACTTAAAAGTCATAAAATGGGCCAAAAAATACTGGATATCGGTCCGCGCTGGCATAAATCAAAGGAAGGAACACCGACAATGGGCGGACTCTCCTTTGTTTTTGCCTCGATTGTTGCGGCGCTGACAGCCGGTCTGTATGGATATTTTACATATGACAGCGGAACCGGGCTTATGCTGGCGCTCACACTTGTCATGGCGTATCTCAACGGTCTTATCGGTTTCCTTGACGATTATGTTAAGTTTATCAAAAAACGCAACGAGGGGCTGCGCGCGGGTCAGAAATATATGCTGCAGCTGATTGTTGCCGGAGGATATCTGGCGTCAATGAGGCTTACCGGCTTTTTGGATACCTCGCTTTATATTCCGTATGCGCAAATAACGGTCGAACTCGGGATTCTGTATTATGTATTCGCCCTTGTTTTGATTACCGGGGTTGTCAACAGCGTCAACCTGACCGACGGTATCGACGGGCTGGCAAGTACCGTTACCTTTTTTACGGCGGCGTTTTTTTCCCTTGCCGCCTTCGCCGCCGGCGCCTGGGAAACGGTTTTTCTTTCCGCCATGACAGCCGGCATATGTCTGGGTTTTCTTGTCTATAATTTTTATCCGGCGCGCATATTCATGGGGGATACCGGTTCGCTTTTCCTTGGCGGGTTGGTGGTGGGCGCGGCATTCATGCTGAATAATCCGCTGATTGTGATCGCAGCCGGATTTGTCTATATAATCGAGAGCATTTCGGTTATAATACAGGTCATTTATTTTAAAATTACACGGGGGAAACGCTTTTTCAGGATGGCCCCGTTTCACCATCATCTGGAGAAATGCGGCTGGAGCGAATTGAAAATAGTAGGGGTATCCGGAGCGGTAACCGTCTGCATGTGTACAGTCGCTTTCTTCGGGCTGTAATGTGCGCGGCAAAGGCTTTTGTTTTTACGTAACATGAGACGACAGACAGGTTATAATAGGTGTATAGGGTGTATAACAGATGCAAAATATGAACACACGCAGGACGCAGAACCCGGCCGCACGAAAGGGAAATGCGGCGGTTTCCGCGAAAAAACAAAAAAAACGGTCGGCGGATTTTATTAAACCGACCGATATTGTACGTGTCCGCGCGGATGTGGACCGTCCGATGCTGGTCATTATCATATTGCTGTTGTGTTTCGGTTCGATTATGGTTTTCAGCGCGAGTTACGCTTACGCGCTGAAAAAGTACGTGGACAGTTATTATTTTATCAAGAGGCAGCTGCTCTTCGGCAGTCTCGGACTCGGAGCCATGTTCCTGGCGGTTTTTTTTGATTATCGCTGGATAAAAAAGATTACCCTGCCGTTTTTCGTGGCAATTACCTCCCTTCTTGCCGTGACGCCCATTTTAGCCCAGGGCGGCAGTATCGCCCGCCGGTGGATTGTAATACCGGGAATCGGTGTACGCTTCCAGCCGTCCGAAATAATGAAGCTGGCGCTGGTCCTGTTTCTGGCATGGTATTTTGAGCGGTATCAGAAATATATCACCGATTACAGCGACTTCCGCCGTTCTTCAGTCTACGGTGTTTTCATGCCGGTGGGGGTTATCGCTTTTATATGCTTGCTGATTGCGCTGGAAAATCATTTTTCCGGAATGATTATCATGTTTCTTATCGGAATGATCGTCATATTTGCCGGCGGCGCGCGCAAGATATGGTTTGCCATTGCCGGCGCCGGCGCGGGTGTTTTTGCCGCTCTGGCTATAACGATGTCCGATTACGCGCGGCAGCGCGTGGATGTGTGGCTGCATCCGGAGAACTATTCCGCCCAGGATGAGGTATGGCAGACCATTCAGGGTTTGATCGCGGTGGGCTCCGGCGGTTTTTTCGGTGTGGGTCTGGGCAACAGCAGGCAGAAACATCTCTTCGTGTCGGAACCGCAAAATGACTTTATCTTCTCCATTATCTGCGAAGAGCTGGGTTTTGTCGGGGCGGTTATGGTCATATTATTGTTTATTATCTTTATATGGCGTGGTATTATAATCGCGCTTCGCGCCCCCGATACCTTTTCTTCGCTGGTTGTTGTGGGGATTGTCGGTAAGGTTGCCGTTCAGGCGCTGCTGAATATGGCGGTGGTTACGGCTATGATACCCAATACGGGTATATCACTTCCGTTTTTCAGCTACGGGGGGACCGCCCTTGCCATGCTTCTCGGAGAAATGGGCATTATATTATCGATTTCCCGTTATTCCTATGAAATAAAGTAGGCGCAATAAAGCAGGTGTATTGATTTATGAAAGTAATTATGTCGGGCGGCGGAACCGGCGGTCATGTCAATCCCGCCATCGCGATAGCCGATACCATAAAAGCGCATGAACCCCAATCGGAAATTTCTTTTGTGGGTACGAGCCGCGGAATTGAAAATAAGCTTGTCCCCGCCCAAGGCTATGAACTGCATCATATAGAAATTCGGGGAATACGCCGAAGTCTATCGCCGTCAAACATTAAAACAGCCTATCTTGCGCTGACTTCGGTGGCAAAGGCCGAACGGCTGCTGACCCAACGCAAACCGGATATCGCAATCGGAACCGGGGGGTATGCCTGCTGGCCCGTTATCCGCGCGGCGGCAAAGCTGGGTATACCGACGGCGCTGCACGAGTCCAACGCGGTCCCGGGCGTGGCCGTGAAAATGCTTGAGAAGCATGTTGACCGGATTTTTGTGAACTTTGAGGAGACGCTGTCACATTTAAAATATCCCGAAAAGGCGGTCCGGGTGGGCAATCCCCTGAGGGGGGCATTTTCGGCCTTCTCACACGAAGAGGCGAGAACCGGACTGAAGCTGGACGGTAAATATCGTTCCATGATTCTGTCCTGCGGCGGCAGTATGGGTGCCGAACGCATAAACGCGGAAATATTGACCGTCATGCGGGATTTCACCTCCCGTCATCCGGATATACTGCACATACACGCGACGGGAGCCATTGAATACCGGGCGTCAAAGGAGATGTATGACGCCTTGGGACTGGCGCAGTACGCCAACTGCAGGCTGACCGAATATATATACGACATGCCCCTGCAAATGGCGGCTGCCGACCTTGTCATAAACCGCGCCGGAGCAATGACGCTGTCCGAACTGGCAATACTGAAAAAACCGTGTATACTGATCCCCTCCCCGAACGTAACCAACAACCATCAGTATAAAAACGCCGCGGCTCTGGCCCGCAAAGACGCCGCCCTGCTTCTTGAGGAACGAGAACTCAACGGGGGACGGCTGACCCGTGAAATTGCCGCTCTGATCGGTGACAGGGAGCGGTTATACCGGATGTCGGAAAATATTAGTTCATTCGCCGTAAAAGATTGTAATAATTTAATATATTCCGATTTAAAAAAGCTTGTTTTTACTCGAAATACATGATATAATGTATCAAAAGAATAAAAACAGGCAAAAAAAGTCGGAAACGGGCACCGGAATATAAAATTTGATTATATTGCGGATACAGGCGGCGTCCGTGTTCTGTTTTGCCGATGATATATACCGGAGGGGGACAGGCGCGTGCCGGTTAACGCATGCGGTTTTATAATGGAAACTTTCACAATCGGCGGACAACCATCAAACGCGGAACGAATTTCCAACAACACATTTGAACGGCTGCGTGAACTCAACCGCCAAAGACGGTCACGCAGAATGATATTCAGCTTTCTTTTCGCTGTCGCCGTATGTATTGTTTTTGTCGTTGGGTGCGTTCAGTTATTTTTCAATGTCACCACCGTTCTGGTTGAGGGAGAAACCGGCTACAGCGATGACGGAATACGCCAAGCGAGCGGTATCCTGCCGGAACAGAATCTGTATGCCCTTGACAAGGCTGCGATTGAGCAATCGGTTATCACGCAATATCCGTATATAAAAAGAGTACGCGTTGACCGCCGTTTACCGACCACCGTCGCCTTAATCGTACAGGAGGATGAACCGCGTTATTATTTTGAACTTGCGGGTGAGTATTTTGTACTTTCGGACACGCTTCGGGTTATGGAATACACCAAAGATATAGCTGAATTGCTCCTGAGGGAACCGGGCATAATAAAGCTGAATACCCAGCGTATTATATACGCGGTTGTGGGCAGACAGATAAAATTCGAAAACAGCGATTATTTTGAATATGCTCAGAATATGCTCGCTACCTTTCTCGGATCGGAGTTATCCGAGAAAATAAGCCTGATTGATTTTAACGATAAATTCAATATATATATATTATACGACGATAGATTTAAAATAGAATTCGGCAATATAGAAAATATAGCGATGAAGATCGACTTCGCTTCACGTATACTTAATAGATTTAACGAAACCGATTCGGGTACCATAAACGTGGAAAACGAAGAGGGGTTTGTCATAATAAGCTGATATGTGGATTAATACAAATAAAAGCAATCAAAAAAATTAATATAGTTAATATAAATGTTAATAAAAAAATAATTTTCGCCGAAACGGTTGCAAAAATAAGATAAAAAATATATCATATGTAAAATAACCGTTGTAAAAACCGTTGTAAATAACCGTTTTTATGTATAAGGCAGTGCCTTAATAATCGGAATTATAGATTTGGAGGATATATATATGTCATTCGAGCTTGAGGAAAACTTCGAAAGCGGTGTAAATATTAAAGTGATCGGCGTCGGCGGGGGCGGAAACAACGCCGTTAACCGCATGATTGAGACAAATATCAAGAGCGTGGAATTTATAGCGATAAATACGGACAAACAGGCTCTGCTGCAGTCAACCGCTTCGCATAAGATACCGATAGGCGAAAAAATCACCAAGGGTCACGGCGCCGGGGCAAACCCCGATATAGGCGAGAGAGCCGCCGAGGAGAGCAAGGAAGAGATTTCCAACTCAATGAAAGGTGCCGATATGGTTTTTATAACCACGGGCATGGGCGGGGGAACGGGCACCGGAGCCGCGCCTGTCGTGGCTAAACTGGCAAAGGATTTGGGTGTGCTCACCATCGGTATTGTCACCAAACCCTTCTCGTTTGAGGGTAAACGCCGTATGGAAGCCGCCGAGCGCGGTATATCGAAGCTGCGCGACTGTGTGGATTCGCTGGTTATTATCCCCAATGAACGTTTAAAACAGGTATCCGAAAACCGGATTACGTTATCAAACGCCTTTGCCGAAGCCGATGACGTCCTGCGCCGCGGCGTTCAGAGTATATCAGAGCTGATCAATGTCCCCGGTATTGTAAATCTGGACTTCGCGGACGTAACCGCGGTCATGCAGAATGCCGGCTGCGCTCATATGGGCGAGGGAAAAGCCGAGGGTAAGGATAAAGCAGAAGAGGCGGCCAAGATGGCCATCTCCAGCCCGCTGCTTGAAACATCAATCAAGGGCGCGATGGGTATTCTCGTAAATATCACCGCTTCCCCCGATATCGGACTTGATGAAATAGAGCTTGCCTCTTCCATGATAACCGACGAAGCGCACCCCGACGCGACGGTTATATGGGGAGCTACATTTGATGAGCAGCTCGATGATACAATTAAGGTTACGGTAATCGCGACCGGTTTTGATTCCGAGGACGCCGCCGTCGACAACCGCAAAAAGGAAACCGCGCGTTTTGTCTCCAAAGGCCCTTCAAAGAGCGAACCGCATGATTATTCCTCCCCTCAGCGCGGCAGGCCGAAAACCGACCGGGACGACCGGAAACGTGGCGATGAATATAATCAGCGGGACGAACACGACGACCGGGACGATGACGATGAATACAATGAAGAAGACACCCCTGCAAGGTCGGATATGGACGATGACGGAATTCCCGAAAGCGACTTTGACGAAATAATGAATATTCTAAAGAAATCCAAAAGAGGCGGTAATTATTAACCGATTGTATATAGCCTGATATAAAGCGAGCATAATAACGAACGTACCTGAAAAAACAGGTCCGTTCGTTATTGATTTTGATAATTCTATTTAATTTAATGCCTTGACACGGTGTTGTTTTTTATGTATACTTAAGTATATTGATTATTCGGATAATTTATTGTTTTATTATTTCTGTTTTTTTATTTCAATTGAAGATATCGATAATCAGCGGGCATAATTTAAACGGGAGGACAATTATGCGTTATAATATCAAAACGACAGCAACCACAGACTGGAATGCCGCCGAGACTGCCTGTATATCAAATTATGTATGGGATGACTCCTACAAACCGGAGGCTTACGCGGGTCTGCTCTATATCCCTGACCGCGGACTTGCCGTTCGTATGTGCTGCCGGGAAAGCAATCCCCGGACGGTGTATACGGAATTTTACGATCCGGTATACCGTGACAGCTGCCTTGAATTCTTCTTTTCCGTTGAAAAGAACGGCAGGTATGTCAACTGTGAAATGAATTCCGCGGGCGCGGCCCTGATTGCGGCAGGCGATTCGCGTAATAACCGAATCCGTATCGATGAGATAATTCTGCCGCCCAAGATTAAAACCGGAAGCCGGGACGGTGTCTGGTGGGTAGAGACATTATTTACCCTGGATGATCTGGCGCGTATTTTCGGCGAAATAAAGCTGTCCGAGGACATTGTCCTTTACGGCAACTTTTATAAATGCGGGGATGACTGCGAAATACCCCACCACGGTATGTGGTCGCCTGTCGGCGCGGCGGAACCTGATTTTCACCGTCCCGAATATTTCGGAGAACTGGTCATAGTCTGACACACCCGAACGGAAACAAAACTTAAATAACGAAAGGATAATCAATATGCGACTTATACCTTTTGGGAACACCCGTATAAAATCGGGGTTTTGGGCTGAAAAACAGAAGATGGTACGCGATGTAAGTATAAAAAGCGTATATGACCGTTTTGCCGACACCGGGCGTTTCTCGGCATTGGATTTCAACTGGAAAGAAGGTATGCCCAACCGTCCGCATATATTCTGGGATTCCGATATCGCCAAGTGGATTGAATCGGCGGCGTATCTTATCCATACGGCTCCCGAACCCGAACTGGAGAAAACAGTCGATGAACTGGTGGACAAGATTATCGCTCATCAGGATGAATGCGGGTATTTCAACAGTTATTTTGATGTGGTGGAACCGAATGAACGATTCAAGCGGCGCGGCGATCACGAACTGTATTGCGCCGGACATCTCATAGAGGCGGCGATCGCCTATTATAACGCGACCGGCAAACGCGCCTTTCTGGACGCGATGCGCAGATATGCCGACTATATCGAAAAGGTATTTGTAACCGACAAAAGCGCGGCTTTTCAGACCCCCGGACACGAGGAAATAGAACTGGCGCTGGTAAAACTGGCCGACGTTACCGGGGACGAGCGTTATCTGAAACTGTCAAAGCACTTTATCGATACCCGCGGTCAGAAGGAAGAACGGGGGTATGACTGGGCTTCCGCGTCCTACTTTCAGAGTCATCTGCCCTGCCGCGATCAGACGACCGCCGAGGGACATTCGGTGCGCGCCGTTTATCTTTATGCCGGGATGGCCGATATCGCGTATAAATACGGAGACAAAGCCCTTGAGAAGGCCTGCCGGACGCTGTTTGAGAATATTACAGAACGCCGCATGTATGTCACGGGAGGCATAGGCTCCACACGGATGGGAGAGGCGTTTACCGTTGATTACGACCTGCCCTCGATAACCGCGTATACCGAAAGCTGCGCTTCGATAGGGCTGGCGCTGTTCGCGCGGCGTATGCAGCTGCTGGAGAGTGATTCGAGGTATGCCGATATCGTGGAGCGTATTATATATAACGGATTTATGTCTTCGGTGTCACTGGACGGAAAATCGTTTTTCTATGAAAACCCCCTTGAGATAATACCCTCACTGCTTGAGGTACACGGTGAAATACATTATCCGGCGACACAGCGTCAGGAGGTTTTCGGCTGTTCCTGCTGTCCGCCCAATATAACGCGTTTCATCGCCTCCATTGCCGATTTTATGTATACCGCGGACGACGAAAACCGCGTAATCTACTGCCATCAGTTTATGGATTCGGAAACCCGCTTTGAGCTGGGCGGCGGTACCGTCAAGCTCGTACAGCAGACCGCTTATCCTTCGGACGGAAAGGTTAAAATCAGTTACGAGGGCGAGGCCTGTACCATAGCCGTGAGAATACCGCCATGGTGTACCGTTTACGACAGCGTCAGGGAAGATGACGGGTATGTGTATTTTCACGCTGAGGATTCGGAGGTTATCGAACTTGATTTTGAACCGACGGTAAAGCTGATTTATGCAGATCCGCGGGTTACCGGTCTTGAGGGAAGGGTTGCCGTATCATACGGTCCGGTTATATACTGCGCGGAGGAGCCTGACAACCGTCTGCCGATCCGCGATATCAGAATAGATACCGAGTCCCCCTTTGTTTACGGTTTTGATAAATCCCTGAATGTGCCGACGCTGTCGGTCCGCGCCTTTCGCCATAACTCCGGCGGTTCGCTGTATACATACGGCAAAGCCCCCCTTGAAGATTTTAAAGCGGTGCTCATTCCCTATTACGCCTTTGCCAACCGCGGCGAAAAAGAGATGGCGGTATGGCTGATGACGAGATAGGCTGACGGATGAGACAGGTTGACAAAAACGGTATTCGCGCTATAATATATAAAAGTATAATCCTGCGGAATTCTTTATTTATTATATAATTCACATAATCTTATTTTAATTAATTTAACTCGGAGGTTAAACAATGAAAAAACTTGCTGTTATCGGCTGCGGAGGCATCGGCGGCTACCATCTCGGTCACTTTCTGCAATTTGACGATATTGAACTTGCGGGATTCTGCGACCTGATACCCGAACGCGCCGAATCGTTTGTAAAGAAGGCGGGAAGCGGCGCCGCATTTACCGATTATAAGGAAATGCTCGACGCTGTAAAACCGGATATGGTGTTTGTCTGTATCCCTCCCACATGTCACGGAGAGATTGAATTTGAACTGATTGAACGCGGTATACCTTTCTTTGTTGAAAAACCCGTTTCAATCGATCTCAGACAGGCCAAACAGATACGCGACAAGGTTAAAGAGGCGGGTCTTATAACCGCCGCGGGTTTCCAGTGCCGCTACAGCAACCTTAATGCTCCCGCCCAGCAGTTTATCGCCGACAATGAGGTTGTCTTTATCGAATGCGCGCGCATAGGCGGGCTGCCGATGGTGGACTGGTGGAGAAAACGCTCAACCTCGGGCGGTCAGATTGTCGAACAGACCATTCATCAGTATGATATAATACGCTATCTGTACGGCGAACCCGAATCGGTATTTACCTTCGGCGCGAAGAGCTTTATCACCGATGTACCCGATTATGACACCGAGGACCTGTCGGTTACCGCCGTTAAATTCAAAAACGGCGCGCTCGGTATGATATCAACCGGCTGCTACGCAAAATCGGGAGCGGCGTTTGACAGCAAGATTACATTCGGAACCCGCGACGCGCGGCTTGACCTGCGTATTCTCGATTCGGTGGATATTCACGGTCTTAAGGCGGCTGAGGAAGGGTCTGAGGATAAGGGCGGTTTTGTGGTTAAGGGCGACGGAGGTCTTGCCAAGAGCGCGGGCGGCGCGATTTCCTTCCGTCAGGACGGCGACGCCGGTGTCCACTGCGACCGTACGTTTATCGACGCGGTTATATCGGGTGACGGTTCCAAGATCAAATCCCCGTATGAGGATGCCGTTCGTTCCCTGGCGTTCACCATTGCCTGCAATACATCGATGGATACGGGCAGCATGGTTAAGGTTGACGCCGACTGATTGCCGGTTGACCGATAATAATATAAAAGACAGCCCGTTTTTGCGGATGCAGCGAAAACGGGCTTTTTATGGGAGCTAGTATGCTGACAACCTATTTCGGCGACCGTGATTTCTGGCGGGTCACGCTGCGCCTGGCACTGCCCGTCGCCTTTCAAAATCTGCTCATGAGTTCGCTGACGCTGGTCGATACCCTCATGGTGGGGCAGCTTGGGGATGTGGCGCTGTCCGGCGTGGGTATGGCAGGCCAGTGGAGCTGGCTGCTGAATCTCGTTTTATTCGGCTTTGCTTCGGGTTCGGCGGTGTTTATCTCTCAATACTGGGGTGTGGGAGATGTAAAAAGAATCCACGGCATCTATGGCATATTGCTTATACACACCGCCGCCGTTTCGGTTCTGTTCCTTTGTGTGGGACTCGCCTTTCCGCGCGGTGTAGTCGGTCTGTTCAACGACACCCCCGCCGTGGTAGACGCCGGAGCCGCCTATCTGAGTATCGTATGCTTTTCCTATCCGGCGATGGCGCTGAGCAGCACCTTGGGAACCCTGCTGCGCTCGACGGAAAATGTGCGTCTGCCCATGTATGCCGGACTTTTTTCGACCGTTATGAACGCGGTGCTCAATTACGGTCTGATATACGGCAGGTGGGGACTGCCTGAAATGGGGGTGAGGGGCGCGGCTGTTGCCTCCTGCATCTCGGCGTGGGCGGGTCCGCTGCTGATTCTGACGGTATCGATGTATAAAAAAACCCTTGTAATAGCGCCGCCGCGCAGCATGTTCGGTTTCAGCCCCGGGATTCTGCGTAATTTCTACAGAATCTCCGCCCCGGTCATCGCCAACGAGTCGCTGTGGGGATTGGGCACCGTCTGCTATAATATCATATTCGGCAGGCTCGGTTATGAATATTACGCCGCCGTGATCATATATCGTACCGTCGAGGGGATAGCCTTTGTCTTCT
>JAQVWU010000434.1 GCA_028709565.1 Eubacteriales bacterium | reverse complement strand
TGCTACTAAATCTCTTATATCTGCTTTAAAAGATAGTGATATAAATATAAGAAAACAAAGTGCAAAATCCCTTGGAAAACTACGCGATATTCCGTTCATGCGCAGCGCTTTCCGCCCGGGCGTTGAGCGTATTTATATTGGCCAAACCCGTCGCCGCCGCCGCCGCATCGATAAAGACCAGCTTTTTCGCCGTGCTGTCAAGCGCCGTAACCGTCACGTCGGGACGGGCAATCGCAACGGGCAGCGACGGAAAACCCGCTCCCGCCCCTACATCCATCAGCGACGCCCCCTGCGGTATATAACGGCAGACGGCAAGACTATCCGCCAGATGTTTTGCGATAATATCGCCGGGTTCGGTAATGGCTGTCAGGTTTGTATGAGCGTTGTATTCAAGCAGCAGCGTTGTCAGCGTATACATTGGTTCGGACAGACCCGAGTATTCGTAAAGCCGGTTGTCACTTAAACATGAAATATATTTGTCTTTGAATTCGATAAATTCTATCCGGTTTGTCATGAAGTTTATTTTGAGACACCGCGGGGATAAACATGTATGTGGGTCAACGCGGTATATTTGTCATAACTGATTGCCTTGAGCATGTTTTCCAGTTCCTCATCCCCCATAACCGTGTTGCGTCCGGCTGCATATTCCCTGTCAACCGCTTCTTTCATTTTTTTGACTATATCGGCGTGCTTGTCAATCGTTTCCTCCCCGGTCAGCCGGAAAAAGCCGTTAATCCAGTGCGCGATACCGGCAAGGCCGCTGTGGGAGTCTACCGCTACCGAAGCCGGGCGGTTGAGAATTTTCGCGGTATTGAATATATTATATATCTCCTCGTCTTTGAGCAGGCCGTCCGCGTGGATGCCCGCGCGCGTAACATTGAAATTGCGCCCTACAAACGGAGTTCGCGCGGGTATTTCGTATCCGATTTCCTCTTCGAAATAACGCGCTATCTCGGTTATAACCGAGAGGTCCATTCCGTCGGTTGTGCCGCGCAGCGAAGCGTATTCAATCGCCATTGCCTCCAGCGGACAGTTGCCGGTTCTTTCGCCGATGCCCAGCATGGAACAGTTTACCCCCGACGCTCCGTACAGCCACGCGGTGGACGCGTTTGTAACAACCTTGTAAAAGTCGTTGTGACCGTGCCACTCAAGCAATTCCGAAGGTATGCCCGCGTAATGCATTATGCCGTAGATAATACCCTGAACCGAACGGGGCAGCGCTGTTCCGGGGTATGAGACACCGTAACCCATTGTATCGCATGCCCTTATTTTTATCGGAATACCGCTTTCACGGGAAAGGTCATTGAGCGCTGTGGCAAGGGGTACAACAAAGCCATAAAAATCCGCCCGGGTGATATCTTCAAAGTGACAGCGCGGACGAATACCCCGGTCCAGCACGCTTTTGACCACACCCAGATACTTATCCATGGCCCGGGTGCGGTTTAGCTTCATTTTTTTATATATATGATAGTCGGAGCAGGAGACCAGTATACCGGTTTCCCTGATACCGAGTTCCTTGACCAGTTCAAAGTCTTTCTCACTTGCTCTGATCCAGCTGGTAATCTCGGGAAATTCAAATCCGAGCTCCTGGCATCTGTGCAGCGCCTCGCGGTCCTTTTCGGTATAAACAAAGAATTCGCTCTGCCGTATAATCCCTTTTTCGCCGCCGAGTTTATTGAGAAGGGTGAAGAGATCCACTATCTGTTTTACCGAAAACGGTGAGGTTGACTGCTGGCCGTCGCGGAAGGTCGTATCGGTAATCCAAATGCCGTCCGGCATATTCATGGGCACGGCGCGGTGATTGAAAGATACTTTGGGCACCGTTTCATAATCGAACAAATGACGGTACAGGTTCGGCGTGTCGCGTTCCTGAAGCTGATAGCGGTAGGCCGACTGTTCGAGCAGATTGGTCGATTCGGAATAATAGAGCACCGGGGAGGGATTTTTTTCGTTTGGATTCTGCATATTTATTTTATCTCACTTTCATTTTCCATGTTATATTTCTATGCTATATGTTTTACGGGCGTGTTTTCCAACCGATAGATTTTGTTGGTTTTTCATGAAAAGGTTCCGAAAAACCATGTCCTGTTTTTCAGGTTAATATTTTTATTATATACTTAAATATGAAATTTTGCAATAGACTTTCCGTCATTTTTGCGCCGTAATAATTAAAAAAATTGTTAATTTTATTAAACCTCTTTACATATATCTAAAACCTGATATAATCTTATTTAAAGATATCATAATTTGTATCCGTTTTGTCTTTTTCCGTTATAAATTATAACAAATCAAAAAAATTATTGTTTTTTTTACGCTTATGATATATAATACGCATATATGCATTTAAAACTTTTGAAACGTATCCCTCACGTAAGCAATTCTATTTATATCAAATAATTATTTCACTCAAAACCCAAAGGAGAAACAGACATGATCAAATTAGGCGTAAACAGCGTGCTCTTTAAAACCGTTGATTTCGCGACCGCGGCCCGCGCAATAAGAAAATGCGGATATGACGGCGTGGAAATTTCGGGTATACAGGGCATGTGCGAACATCTCAATCTGGCCACCTGGAAACAGGACAAGCTTACACTGCGCGCTATATCGGACGAGAACGAACTCCCCTTTCTTTCCACCGAACTGGCTACC
>JAQVWU010000433.1 GCA_028709565.1 Eubacteriales bacterium | reverse complement strand
GTAAACACCGTCTCCGTTTATATCTTCATTTCCGCTTTTTACTATTTTTTCGAAGTTTTCATATGTCCAGCTTCCGTTCCGCACCGCATTATACGGATACTCCGTATTAGAATCGGTAAACAGTTTTTTATTAAACAGGAATGCCTGCACATGCCCTATGTAATGATATCCGATATCACCCGCTATAAAGAAAACCTTACCTGCTACCGATAAATTTTCGGTTGCGGTCTTGTTCCACCACGGCTTATCAAGGTTTTCGTTTATTACGGGAACTGTGTTCCAGTCGTTGTAAAGATTTTCAGATAAGATGCTCGCGGCTGAAACTGCATGGAAGGAAAGAAGGTCATACGCATTGTCCGCAGCTGCAGTGCTTTTTCGGACGGCTGTTAAATAATCGGCGTATGATTTATTTTCAAATTCCATTTTCACGGCATATTCGGACTCGATTAGCATGTTTCTGTTGTAAAGCGCGTCGTTGAGCACATCTCCGGTCAGTTCATCAGCCTGTTGTTCTTCCTTCATATAGTCGTAAAGAAGCATGGTGAATTTTCTTCCTTCGAAATCGGCATCGGGCAAAGGTTCGGTACCTTCCGTTATTTGCTCCGTGCCGACCGCCTCCGGGATATCAGTGACATTCTTATTCGCATCGTTGCGGGCGCATGACACAATCACCATAACACAGCACAAAATCAACATTCCAAGCTTTTTCATAATAACCTCACTTATTGACTTTTTATGTTAAGAATAATGCGCTAGGATTTTACCTGTAACGCCCCGCCGTATGAGCCGTGACATATGCGGCGATAACGTTTTCCTCAGGGGAATTGTCCTGCAGCGAATGTGTGGGCGCGAAGCAGTAACCGCTGCCGGGCATCATAATTTCAAGGGTTTTTCTGCAATAAGCCGCGGTCTCATCAGCGGTGCCGAATGCTATCGGTCCGGCTGTCGATATGCAGCCATGGAAGAAAAGCCTGCCGCCGAAGGTCTTTTTGAGATATTCGGGCGACATGTCCTTCGCCTCCGGCTGAAGCGTATCCACGCCCCGCAGACCTGCCGTTATATAATCTTCGTAAGCCCAGCTCGACGAACCGCAGGTATGCATCATGACCGGTTTGCCGTATGAGGCAGCCAGGTCGATAAAACGCTTATGGACGGGCAGTATATGCCTGTGAAATATGCTTCTTGAAATAAGCGGCGAATACTGAGCCCCGAGATCCTCGCCGATCCAGACAAAGTCAATGTCTCTCCCGATTTTATTCATGGTGCGCTCGTAGACCTCGAACTGGTAATCGATAAACTTTTTTATAAGCAGAAGCCCGGCGGGGTCGTCGCTGACAAGATCGACAAACACCTGCTCCATACCCCGCAAAAAGCCCATATTGTTTATTACGCAGCCCAGCCCCGCGTTGCCGGCAAACACCGCGTAGTCCTTGTTATGTCTGACCTGATCGGCTAACACATTATAATCGAAATCGTCGGGATTCGGGAAAGCCCAGCGCGAAACCTCTTCCTCGCCGGCGTCAATCAGCGGAAAGTCGCAATAATCCCAATACCCGCCGGAGCCGTGTTGTATGTACCGCAATACCCAGCCGTGCAGCGGGTCGACGATACGGTCCGCTCTGTCGCTTGTGTGCAGCGCTTTTCCGGTATACGGCGCTCCGACGCCGCGGAAATCAACGCCGAGGGCGTCAAACAATCCGATGGTGTCATCGGCGCCGATTCCCAGACATGCCTTCAGCCGCGTGTCAACTCCCGGGTTTGAGTGATAGTTTATCGGCACCCTGTCGGGTTTTTCGTGGTTGAATGTTCTGAGCACCCGCTCTTTCGAGGTCATCGTTTCGTAGCATCTGTCGATAGTAATATTAAACCCTCCTGTCATATCATGTCTTAACCGGATATTAGCATATTTATTGCGTGTTGTCAACCGTCTCAAAATAAAAAGAAATACAGCCGTCGCAAGACATCTGCATTTCATAAATATTCGCTTTTTTAATCGCCGTTCATGTGTTGCCGATGGCAATACCTTCGATAATATCGGCGACATCTTCGCATGTGTCGCAGCATCCTTCAAAGAATTCGTATATATTTCTCCAGGCGATGACCGTCAGCGGGTCTTTGGTTGTCAGGTGGAGTTTTCTCATGGAGTCGATATATAGTTTGTCACCCTCTTCTTCCATGTGATTAATCTCTATGACCAGCTCTTTGAGTTTCTTTGACTTTTTAAAGTGGCGGAATTCCTCGAGCGTTTTTTTGGTTGTATTGCAGCAGCGAATCAAAAGGGAAGCGAATACAATGCTGTCTTCGCGTATTTCTTTAATATTGTTTATATAGATGTGGATCAAAATATCCTCAATGGCATCGATTACGTCATCGAGTTTCTGACTTAAATTTATGATGTCGTCGCGTTCAATGGGCGTTATAAAGGCGCGAACCAGTTCATGGATCATTTTATGTTTTGTCGCGTCGCCTCTGCTTTCAATATCCTGCATTTTATTTAAATATTCGTCTAATTTATTGATATCGAATTCGCAAAGGATCGCCTTGAGCAGTTCGGCTGCTTCGCAGGAAATGGCAGCGCTTTCAATAAAGTTGCTGAAGAAAAAATCTTCGGTTTTTTTTGACATAGTTTATACAACACCTTTCTTTTGTCAACTATCAAC
>JAQVWU010000432.1 GCA_028709565.1 Eubacteriales bacterium | reverse complement strand
CCGCAGGGTTGTACTGCACGCCGATGACGCCGCGCCCGAGGAATTCACGTTTGGTTTCGACCATTCGGGTCATGAATTCCAGATCGCCGCCTGCGCCCAGGCCATAGCGGCCGGCAGACCTGAGTGTGTCGAAATGCCTGCCGGCGAAACGGTACTGATTATGGAGACCATTGACGAAATCAAACGGCTGACCGGACTTAAATATCCTCAGGACGGAGTTTAATCCCAGTCTTCCCCCGCCAACCTGTCCTGCAGTGCTTTGAGCGCCTCCTCGCGCCGGCGATAGTCGGGCAGCACCCCCTGGACGATCTCCCAAAACCGGCCGCTGTGATTATGTTCTTTTATATGGGCAAGCTCATGGACGACCACATAGTCGATTACATCGTCGGCGGCCAGAATCAGGCGCCAGGAAAAATTAATGCTGTTTTTGCCGCTGCAGCTGCCCCAGCGGGTTTTTGCTGCATTTATTTTAACGGCCAGCGGCACCAGCGACATGATGCCGGAGAAAGCCGCGGCCTTATCGGTCAGCACCCTCTTTGCCGACAGCTTATACAGTTCCACCATGGTGTCCCGGATCTGGCCGCCGTCAAGGCCGGGCGGCATGTAGAAGCATTTATTATCGAACCCGGCGCGGTCCCCTTCCCGGACGCGCAGCGGATATTCCCTGCCCCGGTACAGCATATCGCTGCCGTAATCGAGGCTAAAGCCGCTTTTCCGTTCAAGCTGCGCCCTGCGCGCCTCCAGCTGCTTTACAATCCATTCGCTTTTATTCAATACGACCGATTCGATTGCGGCATCGGAGATACCGGCGGGGGCTCTCACCTCAACGCCGGCATCTTTTGTTATATAAATGGCGATTGTCCTGCGTTTTGAGCGGACACATGTATATTTAAATCCCGGAACGTTCATAACGCTCATAACTCCAGTAAACCGATATACTCCTTCGCGGTCTCAAGGTCCTTTATCGCTTCATGGGAATCGCAGGGGACAGCGGCGGCGCCGCGGATGAAGTTAACAAAGTTTTGCGCCTGATTCTTCATCGCGTGGACATGGGGCAGGGTCGGCGACCAGGTCAGCGGCGTCTCACCCTTGCCGTTGTCCTCATAGACGGTAACCTTGCCGGGTTTGTTTGACGCCAGGGGGGCGGGCAGTTCAATCCGAATCCAGCCCTTTTCAAAGGCTACCAGATAGCTCTCCTGCCAGTCAATGCCGGTGGTCCAGGGGGACATCTCCACCACCGCGCTGATCCCCGAATCACTCTCGGCGGCGAACATTACCCTTGATTTATCCGCGTATTTTACCGCATAGTCCTCGCCCAGCAGAAACCGCAGGGCGTTTACCTGGTGAATATAATAGTTTACAAATACATCGTATTCGGTATTGAGCCGCTCGTCCTTCCAGTAATCGACATTGCCTTCCCCGGTCTGGGCGGGATAGGGGTCGTCCGATGTAATCATGCCGTCAAATCCGTTGGCGACCCAGTCGCCCGCGGGCATGGTCACGCGTATATATTTCATTTTGCCATAGTCGCCCGACGTCTTCCATTTGTCGCTCAGGCGCTTGCCGAATTCCATCGCCGGGTCGCTGCGCTTGTGATAGCCGACCATATGTACGGTATTGTTGGCCGACGCTTCGCCTGCCAGACTGCGGGCCGTCTCCACCGAAAGCGCCAGCGGCTTCTCGGTAAACAGCGGCTTGCCGTACCGGAGCAGCGGCGGGACCACGTTAACCATATTGCGGTACTGCTGCGCCGATACAAACCCGTCAAATTCGATGCCGGCTTTATCGAAGCTGTCCAGGTCATAAAAGACACGCTCGATGCCGTAGCGTTTTGCCACCTCATCGGCGATTTTGCGGCGCCCCTCAATCAGGGCGACCACCTTCACGCCGGGCAGAACGACATAATTCTTCAGATGCGCCATCTGTCCCATTCCGCCGGCGCCGAAAAATACCATTCTAACCGTATCAGACATAAATACGTTTCTCCTGTTTATTTGATTTCTATGATTTATTTGATTTATTTATTATTGCTTATTACAGCTGACCGAAGCGCGCGTTTATCGCCAGCGCCGGATCAACCGGAACCTCGGCGCGCTTTACATCGGCGGGGATGAAGATATCGGGAGCGGGCCGGGGCAGCGATTTAAACTGAGGCAGCCATTCCTTTTCGGCGGTTATGAGCTCCGCGGTCATTTCACGTATCTCCTTGAGTGTGAGTTTGGCGGAGGTCAGCGGGTCCATGGCGCAGGCCTGAACCGCCGTCTCCGGGTCCCCGCTCAGCGCGGCCTTAACCGCCAGTTCCTGTACGCTGATGTTGGTCATATTCAAAGCAGCGCACTGGGGCGGCAGTTCGCCCACAAAGGTGCGGTGCAGACCCGAACCGTCGGCAAACATGGTCATCTCGGCGCAGCAGTCGTAGGGCAGGTTGGTTATCATGCCATTGTTGCGCACATTGCCGTTGAAGCGGAACAGTCTGTTCAGCGCCGTCGCCTCAATGATATAGGAACAGTATTCCACGCTTCTTTCGGGCAGTTTCGTATCCTCATCGGCCAGGATATCCCTGCCCCTGTACTTTTCGCTTATAACCGAGCACCATTTGAGGTAGGCGCCGGTCTCACCGCCGAAATCCGGTTCGTCGCAGTATAAATTCAGCCCCAGATCGT
>JAQVWU010000431.1 GCA_028709565.1 Eubacteriales bacterium | reverse complement strand
CCCCGCCCGATACCGTCATGAGATTGTCTACGATAAACAGACGGCAATCATATTGCTTAAAGGCCCGGGTAAACTTTAAAAAGACGTTGTTATACTCATCGGTCCCGGCAATATCGTTGTCATACAACCATATCTTTCGCCCGTACCAGCCGTCAAGGGCGGTCAGCTTTTTGCGGTCCAGATAATATATCATTCTGCCCGTCATGCCGTCGGTCTTTTCCAGCACATTTTCCCTGCCTGCCGCGCACAGGTTAATCTGGTATTTCATCCGGTCGGCCGGTACCTCGCCGGAATAAATACAGACATTGACATTTTGTTCAACCGCTTCGACAGCCAGCTGATTCAGAAAAGAGGATTTACCCTCCCCGCGCTTGCCGGTCCAGACCGACAGGTCGCCGTCAAGCATGCCGCCTGTTGCCTGATCAAGCTCGATAATACCGGTCCGCACACGCCCTATTTCCGATAAATCAACGGCCCGGACCTCGGCAAGGTCAAGCAGTCCGGTCACCGGCTGCGGTTTGATTGCGGCCAGCACGCCGGCTATCCCTTGCGTTCCATAGCGATATAAGATCTCGTTTGCGTCTTTGGCGCCGTTGTACGCATCAAAATCGGGCACATGAACGACTTTATCATCAAATTTTGCGATGATATCCGAAAGCATTTTCTTTCCCGGAGCGTCGGCGTCTCCGAAAAACGCCAGATTTTCATACAGCTTTAATTCATCGGCGCATGATTCAACCCAGGTGAAGCCCGTTGAGCCGGTGGGCACCGATACCACGTTAATCATGCCCTCGGCCGCCTGCCAGACCGACATGCAGTCAATTTCTCCTTCGGTTATGTAGAGCAGCCCCCGCTCCGGGTTGCACAGGTGCAGCCCGAACAATATCGGTTCCGCGCCCGGCTCGGCGGTCATTTTCGGTTCGCCCGGCTGCAGCTTTCGCGGCTCGCGGTACTTTATGAAGGTCGGTCTGCGCTCCCGGCAGTCTTCGGCGCTGCGATAACAGGGAAAACTGATTCTGCCGTCGGCCGCCGTGCCGATACCGAACGCCTTCATTGTGGCCTCGGTTATCTTCCGCGCGTTCAGGTAGGCGGTCACCCGGTCTGTCGGCTTGTTTATGGCGCCGGACGGCAGTATATAGCTTTTTCTGACGTATGCGGTATTGATATATCTTCCCCCTTCTTTGTTGGCCGTTTCGCCGAATGCGCGGCATAACTCTGTAAAGTGACCGCTCCTGCCGCAGGAACCGCGCTTACAGTTAAACGTATGGTTTTCGGTGTTGAGCGCAAAGGTATACCTGTCCCGGCTGCCGCCTCCGCCGCAGAAGGGGCAGAATACGGGGATGAGCTCGGCGCCCCTGCGTTTATATTCGCCGAGACGGGTATTGGCGAATTCATACTCGGTCATGGGCTGCCCCCCTGATAATACCGGTTGAGATACCTGTGCTTCGGTTTAGGCTCGGCCTGCTGCCCGGGTTCGTCCTCCCACCGCCGGCCGTTTAGATACGAGGCCGGCAGCGGAATAAATCTGCCGCCGTCACGCTGCCAGTCCTCAGTATCGGTCTGCCTCTTGACCGCGTCTATAATAACCGTCAGCAAATCATTATCCGGTTTAAGCTTTGTGAATGCTTTTAAGGCATCCTGCTTAGCCTGCCGTCTGGGATAAGCCGCCCAGAACGCATTAAACTCCAAACGGTTTATTACATTCAATAAAATCGGTCCTGCACATAACTGTCTTTATATTTTCTTTAAGATTTCTTTCTTGGGTGACCAGCCCGTCACCCGGTGCGGTGACAAATACGTCATCAGGTGCGGTGACAAATACGTCACCCGGTGTAGTGTCTGCTCCGTCACCCGGTGACAAATCGGGTACACGGGGGCAAATTTGCCATTGGGAGTAGTCTTTGTTGAAGGCAAGAACTCGCGCGGACCGGATCGTCGGGTCTCTGATACTTATCAAAACTTTCGATTTCAGGAGAACAGATAACTCACGTTTAATATGCCGTATAGAAATACCCGTTGCCCCGGCGAGAAAGGATTCCGACATCTCGTGGGCTTTACGGTTAAAACCATAGGTATAACGCCATACACACATAACAATGGCGAGCTGCGCGGCACTGAACCTTGTAGCCGCCGTAACCGTAAGAATCTCGTTGGCGACGCGGGTAAATCCGTTTTCAAGCTGCGGTGATGCCATCTTTCCGCCTCCGTTTATTATTGTTTCATTCGCTTGTCCGTTTTAAACTATATCTATATTATAACGTTTTTTCGTCTACTTGTCAAGTTATTTTACGGTTTTCTAAAAAATTTACAAAGTATGCATAAAAAAACCCGGCAAACGGTTTATATAACCGTTCACCGAGTCTGAACTCTCGCGCCGGATTTATGCTATTTGATATATTCACCGAGTATTTTCGGGCAGTAGAATTTTTCGATATATTCTATGACCAGCTTTGTGCCGTCATCATGGGATACATAGGGTGGTTTTGCGGGATTGTACATACAGTCGGTCAGATCACGGCATAAAATCGTCTTCATACCGCGTCTCAGCATGGACTTTATCGCCAAGGGCCTGTGCAGTATGCACATGTTGGTATGAACGCCCGCATATATGATGTTTTTAATGTTTCTTTCGCTCAGATATGAAAATATCAAATCGCCTTCGT
>JAQVWU010000430.1 GCA_028709565.1 Eubacteriales bacterium | reverse complement strand
AAAAAGTATACAGCGGTGGTAAAGCACATTTTTATGTAATTAAAAATATTTTTTATCAAACTTTATCAAACAAAACTTTCATGTATATAGCTTATATAAAAATCAAGTTGTATAAGTTGCACAGAGTATAAAGTGCTTCTAATTGTATTTAATATCACTGCTTTTCGCACACAACTTTTTATACAACTTTTGTCTTTTTTAAGTTGTATTTGGGATAAAAAAGTTGTGTGTTTCGCTTTAAGGCGGTTCGGCGGCGGGAATTTCGAACCCGGATACACCGCTGCGTGCCTCGTGCTGAACCTACTGAACTCCAATAATGCAGGTATGAGGGTAGACACCGACTTTATGTATCTTAATATGTAATAAATAAGCCGGGCATTCAGTCCCTGCCCAGATAACGCTCGAACAGGGTGTTGTCCTCGTCAATAAGCATACGCTCGCCCGCCAGCGATTCCAGATGATGGCGGAACTCATGCCGCAGCGTTGACCGCAGGTGATGCCTGATTGTGTCTTCCGGGGCGTTGGGATACATGCGCATAAACGAACCGTAATAGATATATATGCCGCGTCCCGTTTCGCGGGTGTAATGGTACTCGCCCATTATAAACATGGGGTGGTCGGGCGAGCTTTTGGGGTGAATTTTTATGTATTCGAGTATATTCACGCCTCCGTTGAGTTCTTTAAAAAACACTTCGGGCAGCTCGCCGGTCAGCTCTTCGGCAATCTGTTCGAAACGATCTATATCAATCATAATGCTTCACCCGGTCTGAGGGGAGCGCTGTTGGTATATCTGAAATACCGATAACCGATGCCCTTCTCCTCGGCGGGTTCCGATTCCGCCTCCCCGCTCCAGTGCGGGTCGGAGTCAAGATCGGGGAAAAACCTGTCCGCGTCGAGTTCGCCCGCGTATATTCTGGTAATATAGGCCTGTCCGCAGTAGGGCAGCAGCTGCCGGTAGACCGATTCCCCGCCGATTACAAAGATTTCTTCAATTTCTTTGATTTCTTCGGTATCAGCCGCAGCCTGCGCAAAATCAAAAAAACCGCGCAGCGAATGTACCGTGACCGCGCCGGGTATCTTGAGATTTGTATCGCGGGTCAATACTATATTGGTTCTGCCTTCCAGGGGTTTTTGTCCCGGTAGCGAGAGCAGGGTGTTATGTCCCATTACCACCGTTCTGCCCAGGGTCAGCCGGCGGAAACGTTTAAGGTCGGCGGAAATACGGTAAATCAGGTCATTACCCCGCCCTATCGCCCAAATGAGATCGGCGGCGGCAATGGCTGACATTTTAAACTCTTTTTTAGGATTTTCTTGATTTAACTGATTTATCCGATTCATTTGCTTTTAATCCTTCTGTTTCTCGCTTTAAACAGCTACCGGTATCTTTATATCGAAACTGTTATATTTATAATCTTTGAGTTTGAAACTGGCGGGGGTAAACCTGTAAAAATCATCTTCCGGTGTGAGGGTTACCGTCGGCGCGGGGTAGGGCTTGCCCTCAATCAGCCGTTCCACTATCGGTATATGCCGGTCATATATATGGGCGTCAGCTATCACGTGAACGAGTTCCCCCGCCTTCAGGCCGCTTACCCGGGCGAACATCATAATGAGGGCGGCGTATTGGCAGACATTCCAGTTGTTCGCGGTAAGCATGTCCTGGGAGCGTTGGTTGAGAATGCCGTTGAGCACATCCCCGGAAACATTCAGTGTCAGACTGTAGGCGCAGGGGTACAGCCTCATATCGTGCAGGTCGGCATGAACATACATATTGGAAATAATGCGCCGGCTGGCGGGATTATGGCGCAGATCGTAAAGAATCCGGTCAACCTGGTCAAATTCGCCTTCCGGATATATATGCTTCACCCCCAGCTGATAACCGTAGGCCTTGCCGATACTGCCGTCGACCGCCCACTGGTCCCAAATATGCGAGGAAAGGTCGGCGACATCGGCCGACTTCTTCTGCCATATCCACAGCAGCTCGTCCAGCGCCGTCTTGAAATATGTGCGGCGCAGCGTCATTATCGGGAATTCTTCGGATATATTATAACGGTTGACGATACCGAATTTTTTAATCGTATGCGCCGGCGTGCCGTCCTCCCATCGGGGACGGACCTGCAGACCGCTGTCGGAAAATCCGTTTTCCAATATATCGGCGCAGTTTGTGATAAATATCTTGTCGGCTATACTCATTTGGATACCTCAGGTTAAATTGGACTTGGTTTTGGTTTAATTATTTTAGCATACCGCCGGCTGAAAGTCAACCGGGTTCTTCCCCGTTGCCGGCGAGATCCCGGAACCATTGCGGCAGGTCCCTGTCACAATCAATTACTTCGTTGTTCTGCATGATGGCTATCTGGCGGAAACGTACGGTGTTGTCATAGAATACCACCCGGTCGCACAGGGGCATTATGGCGCGCAGTCGCTGGGGCAGATGTTCAAACCGCTTTATAATTACATTGTCATCAATGCCGTGACCGCCCTTTTCGACGCGCCGGTGTACCCGTGCTATCGCCGTTTCTATGCTGTCCAGTCCTATATAATACAGCTTGACACGATAACCGGCTGCTTTTGCTTTTTTTATCTGCCGCACTATGGTTGCCCCTGGCAGGGTGGTTTCCAGATGGAAGGAACCGCCGCCGTCGATATACGCGGATATGCGTTTGA
>JAQVWU010000429.1 GCA_028709565.1 Eubacteriales bacterium | reverse complement strand
CTTTAACCGTTTCAACATAATTGCGGATTTTACGTTTAAGGCAGACATCGGTTACGATTCCGTAGCTTGTTTCAGGGTCTATGCGCGGCATATTTCCCGCATCGGGATCACCGTTGGGATTGCCGTTTTCAACGTCAAAAAGCACCGTGAATTCATATTTGTTTTTTATTACATCAGCCATTTTACTTTTCCCCGCTTTCATTTGTTTTTTCTGTTTTTTCCGCATCATTATTCGTATCGTTATTCGTATCGTTGTTTGCCCTGGTCTTTCCGAAATGACTCTGAGCCTCGTGGTAATAGCCTAGTATGAACAGTCCCTGTTCTTCCAGCGTCAGCCGTTTAGGGAGCGCGCTGCTGTCCAGCATGTTGATGAGCGTTCCGATTTTGTAATTGTTTTGTTTGCCATACGTGGATTTCGAAGTGTTGTATACCGATTGTTTAACCAAATGCGGAAAAACAACAGCCGGGGTTGCGCATGCCGAGGTGAAATACTTGTCCTTAATGGTGGTGTTAATGTTGGGGTTTGCTTCCTTTTGCGCTTTTTCGAGTACCGCGAACAGCCGACCGAGGACATATGAACTGTTCCGATTTTCTTCATTCAATGCCACAGTTAAACCCTCCTTTATTTTTGTGTTATTTGAATTCTTTAAAAGATAAGCTTTAATTATTGCCGCTTTATCGCTGCTGATATGCCGTTCGGCACGAATCCGTATGATTATCGCGTTATAAAGAGCTGCCGGATAGGGAAGATCTCCGATTATCGACCGCATGACAGCACCGGCCAGCAGCGGTGAAGGCGTACGTTCGCGCATTTGCGGGGGTGTTGTCTCATTCAAAAGCCAATACGGAGTCAGATAACGTCTTGCGAAATCCGGTTTTGTTATCTCAAGCCGCCGGTAATGGGCTGCGTTGTGTTCGAGTATCGCACCGAAGCTGTCTCTGTAGAAAAAACGCACCGATAGACGGGCCGCATTGGGAGCCAAGCCCAGAATACAGAATTTGCCGTTAATATTTATGTTATCATCAGCGACAGGCTTACCCGTAATAAGGCGATTCATAAGATTATTAAGTTTTTGTTCATCGTCTTCAAAACCGCCGAATTGTATGGTCGCGTATATATCTTCCGCATCCGCATCCGCTTCCTCCGACCACCATAACACCGTTGTGTCCCCGAGCAGCTGCGTTCTGTTCTTTTTGTTCAGCATCATATTGAGAACGGTTGAATAAGCGAACGACGCATATTTGCTGACAGGGGCGTTTAATCCCTGACTTCCTTCGCATCCATATGATTCGTAAGCGTTTGCATTGAAACTTACCAGGTTAGCGCCTACGCCCTGAGCGCCTCTGACTCCTTTTATTTTCTCGTGCAGAATCGCTGCCGGCGCTGTTTTTCCTGTTATAAGACAGCGTCTTTGTACATCGCCATCGCCGCTTTCATATCGCTGCCGCCATATATCCCGGACTGCCGGATTGTCATGGACGAAACTGAAATCCTCATCCATAAAAGCTATATTTACACCGGTATATATCTCTTTTAAATACGGTATGATTACTTCGTTTTCAGCAGCGTTTTCAGGCAGCCATTTATCGTAGAACGCGCATATCATTTTGGCAGCGGGAATATCCGAGTTGCCGAGTATGTTTTTGTGTAATAATTTTGCCGCTTCAAAGCATTGAAGGGTTCTTTCAGGTTTGCCTTTGTTATCTATGCCTAAAATATACGCAGAATTATCACATAAAAAATTTGATTTAACGCCTGAAGCTCTGATTTCCTGTTGCGGTACCTTGACGCGGGGATTCGTAAATTTCCCCTTTTTTTCCGGGATTTCGAGGGCGAGCGATTTTATTTCTTTGAGAGTGCCGTTTTCACGTAAAATAAGACCGAACGCAACCGGAGCTACGGAATAACCGGGCGGGGAGATATCGCTGTCTTTCTTAATGAGGGCTTCATAATAAGTTACCAGTGATTGAATTATCATGTCATCACCTTACAATCCGCAATGTCAACAATTCCGTTTTTCATAACAGCGTGGAAATACGTGGGCGTTATGTTCTGTGAGTCCGAATAATCCATGTCGTAAAGCATCAAACCAAGGTCACATGTTTCGTTGACAGAAGCGGGAACTTCATACGAATCATATAGTTCAAAGAATGCCGGAAATTCGCGGGTACCTAAATACGGTTGATTGAAGGACTGCCCTTTTCTCAACCTGCGCATGATTATTGCGAAATACTTATCCTCGCTGTCATCATCGCCCATCTTTTCGGGCAGCAGTTCGAAATGCGCTTCAATTACATAGGAAACATCGCGTAAAACCGCGGATGCGCGCTGCTGGATTACATCTGAAGCGGTAATATAGTATGAACCGGGGTTTCCGTTCATTGCCTTATGCAATTCATTCGCGTTGATTTTTACCGATACTTCATTGCGCCGGATGTTTGTAAATCTGATTGGTTTCTGAACATATATCCGGTCGATTTTCCAGCACATGCCGGGGTGATAATAGATTGCGTCGAGAATTCCGCGAGCCGCAGACGGTGTGATGACATCGTATGAATATCGCTCCGTTTTTAGCTCCGGACGGGTGAAGAGAGCGTATCTTCCCCAGACATGCACTCTGATTGGCTTTGGCAAATTTATCCCTCCTTTTTCATTTATGATGAAATTATAA
>JAQVWU010000428.1 GCA_028709565.1 Eubacteriales bacterium | reverse complement strand
TGTTATGGAGTGTGTTGTCAACGAACTCTACGACGCAGGTCCCGAGTTATGTATTATAGATGATTTTGCCGCATTTGCAGAGAATTTTATCACTGACCGCGACAACCGCCTGATTGATATCATGATTGATATTTATAATAAAATACGTTCAATTCCGGAAGGCATTGAGTTTATAAAAAATTCATCGCAGTGTTTGATTTCAGATTTATCATCGGATGATATTATAAACAGCCGTTTCGGATCGGTAATCTGTACACACATAAAAAGACAGCTGGATTATTTCATGCCGGTATACGTAAACGCAATAGATTATCTTGCCGGAGATGATGTCCTTGAAAAAAAATACCTGCCTTCTTTCGAGTATGATTATAATTTCATGCTTGATTTATACGGACTGTTGGACAAAGGTGTTTATGTGGAAATTAAGGATCTTTTAAAATCTTATGATCGTCCAAAACTCGGCAGTGTCAGGAAGAATATGCAAAACGAGGATACGGATTATTATAAATCGGTAAGGGAGGATTTTAACGATAAACGCAAAACGTTATTTGACCGATACTTTTCAACGGACGAAGCTGAAATCATAGAAAACATGATTAAAACGTCGGAGCTATGTTATAACATATATAAGCTGCTCGCATTATTTGAAAGTAAATTGATTGCTGAAAAGAAATCGCGCGGTATTGTAGATTTCAGCGATTTGGAGCATATGACATATAAATTATTTTATAAAAACGGAAACCCTACTCCTTTCGCCCGCGAACAGGCACAGCATTATGATGAAATTTATGTTGATGAATATCAGGACGTCAACGAAATACAGGATAAAATATTTATCGCCGTCTCAAATGAATATAACAGGTTTATGGTAGGCGATATAAAGCAAAGTATTTACGGTTTTCGCGGAGCATCTCCGGATATATTTTCCGAATATCGTAATCGTTTTCCGAAATACGATAAAAACAAATCCGCAGCGAATACTATATTCCTGTCTGATAATTTCCGATGTGATAAGAACATAATTGATTTCAACAATAGAATATTCGGATGTCTGTTCACAAACAACAGCGGTCATGTGCCTTATTATAACGAAGACAGACTGATATATGCCAAAAGCGATGACAACCATAAGTCTGCTGCAGTTGAAGTAGCCGTGATTAAAAAAAATCTCAAAAACCGCGATCATGATGATAATGATAATGATGATAATGATGACAACTATGACAATTCAAGCGAAGCTGTTTATGTAGTAAACCGTATACGCGGTTTACTACAAGAAGGTTATCGTCCCAAGGATATCACAATACTGCTGCGCAGCGCAAAAAACAACGCTGAAGTATTCGAAAAGGAACTGGAAAAGCTAAATCTGCCTTATTATAATGGTGTGACACGTGACTTTTTTGAAAACGCAGAAGTATTACTTATGTTGTGCATCCTTAATTGCATCGATAATCCCACACGCGATATATATTTGGCAGGCGCCCTTAAGAGCCCTGTTTTCGGTGTCTCTTTGGATGAACTTGTACAGATAAGAGCAATCGGAAGCGGCGGTTCGCTTTATGACGCCTTAAAAGAATATACGGAAAAATATAATTTTACAAAAGGCAGTTACTTTCTTGATAAATTATCGCTTTACCGTGAATACGCAGAAGGACAGCCGGTCGACCGTCTGATATGGTTTATTTATCGCGATACCGCAATCATGTCTCTTACCTATGATAAAGATAAAACCGGTAAAAATGTACGCCGTTCCAATCTAATGCTCCTGTATGAATATGCACGCCGTTTTGAAGCCGGATCTTTCCGCGGTCTTTATAACTTTATAAGATATTTAAATGATATTATCGGTGAACGTGAAACACTGGAAACGGCTAAAATTTCAGATGAATCGGATGATACGATAAAAATTATGACTGTACATCAATCAAAGGGCCTTGAATTTCCGGTATGTATTTTATGCGGAACACATAAAAAATTTAATAAAAACGATATCATTCCGAATATCCTGATAGACAAAAGTCTCGGGATGGCATCAAAACTGCGTGACGATACAGGATTTGCCCGTTATGATACCCCTATGCGCCGCGCAGTAGCATTAAAAATAACAGAAAATAACCTTGACGAGGAAATGCGTGTATTATATGTAGCCATGACACGCGCCAGAGAACGCCTGATAATAACTGCGCAAGATGACAATCCGCAAAAGTTACTGAATGAATGTACCATCAACGCGCGATATATATCACCGTATATCTTGTCGCAATCCCCGACATATATCAAATGGATACTGACGGCTTTAAATGCGGACAGCCCTGACAATTTTGATAATTATAATAATTACTGTAAAATACAAATAATCGAAAAGCCGGATGATTTATATGATATTGATATTTATACTGCCGAAACCGGAACTGCAAAAACTAACGCAACCGAGAACGATATTAAATCGGTTGATGAGATATATAATATTTTACAGGAACGATTTGAATATCGCTATCCATATATGTTTATGTCAGAGATACCCGCAAAAATATCCGTCTCGGAACTTTACCCGTCTGTTCTTGACGGAGAAGAAAAACCTGCCAACTTTATCATAACAGATCAAAAAAACCGTATTGTTGAACGTCCGAAGTTCATAGAAACAACAACCGACAGCGCGTCGCCTGCGGAACGC
>JAQVWU010000060.1 GCA_028709565.1 Eubacteriales bacterium | reverse complement strand
TCAGAGCTGTCAGATCTGTCAGAACTATTATAATTATCAGAATCAAAAACATGGAGTGATTTTCGTGAGTGCCGACAACATAAAATTTAAAATAAAAAAAGACAGAGCCGATATCGAGAGGCGGGACGACTTTCTGGCTAACCGGATGACGGTTATCCTGATAGCGGCGACCGCTCTGATTATCACCATGCTGCTCCTTAAAAGGAATAACAATCATTTTGAAGCGCAGTTCATCCTTTATGTGCTGCCGTTTTTACGCCCGGTGTTGGGACTGGCTTTTGTTGCCGCGCTTATTTACCGGACAACAATAAAAATCAAAAAAACCGATGACAGCATGCGCTTCTTCGGCAGCGATTTTATGTTGGGGATTGCGTCTTTGCTGTTCGGTCTCTCATTGATATTTACTTATGTTCTTGTTATGGGAAGTGTCATATGTCTCATAGGCGCAACCCTGCTTTATTTTATAAATTGTTTTTATCAGCGCGATTTCTTCTGGTTTACCGTTATAACCGCAGCCGGCGCAATGCTTTTTTATATAGGCTCGCTTGAAGCGTCATCGGTTATATCTAAAAATATTGTAAAAACCGCCGCAAGATATTTGTCGATAATACTGCCTGTAATTTTTATTATTGCCGTGGTGCTGTTGAAACGGTGGGGCGGCTATATAATACGGGGCGGTAAAAGAGTGAAAATCATGAAACAGGAATATAACTATTATCCTTTTATTACTTCAGCCGCCATAACTCTGGCGGGAGCGGTTGCCGCTAGACTTTTTCCGGGTGCGGTTATATATTTTATGATAATACTGCTTATCGCATATTTACTGGTTGCCATTATATACACGGTAAAAATGATATAGTTTTTTTCAAAATTAATAAATTAGGTATTGAAAATAAACAAAATATAGTGTATTATTAAGTTTATCATAATATTAACTCAGATATAAAACCCATATAAAAACAGACATGCAGTTAATATAATAAATAGCATATATCTATCAATCGAATCAATCGAATCAATCGAAAGGAGGTGCCAGTGTGTCAAACAGATTATTTCAAGGAATTATTCATCAGATGAAGGACGCTGTTGACCGAGTTATCGGCTTAATTGATGAAAACGGTGTTATTATCTCTTGCAGCGAACTGGTGAAAATCGGAGAATCAAGACAGGGAATACGCGATGAACTCGCATACACCACAGATGTGGCTATATCTGGAGGATACACCTACCGTATTATAGGCACCGACATTAAGTCGGAATATGTGGTATTTGTGGAAGGCGAAGATAAGACAGCTGAAAAACTTTCCATGGTACTTGCCATATCACTGAGCAATATAAAAAATCTTTATGATGAAAAATACGATAAGAGTTCTTTTATCAAAAATGTAATTCTCGACAACATATTGCCGAGTGACATCTATATAAAATCCAAGGAGCTTCGTTTTGCCGCCGATGTGGTGCGCATTGTATTTTTAATCAGATTTATCGGAAAAAACGAGATGAATCCGTATGACATGGTGCAAAACATGTTTCCCGATAAAAGCAAAGATTATGTTATATCTGTCGGGGAACAGGAAATAGTGCTCGTTAAGGAAATCAAGCCTAATCATGACATGAAGGAAATCGAAAAAACAGCAAGACAGATAGCCGATACGATTTCTGCCGAATTCTACACAAAGGTAGTTATCGGCATAGGTACGGCGGTTGACAACATTAAGGATCTTGCCCGTTCCTTTAAGGAAGCTCAGGTAGCGCTTGAGGTAGGCAAGGTATTTGACACGGAAAAGAGCATAATCAGTTACGAAAATCTGGGTATCGGAAGACTTATTTATCAGCTGCCCACAACGCTATGCGAAATGTTTTTGCAAGAGGTATTCAAAAAGGGATCTCTTGAGTCACTTGACCGGGAAACCCTGATGACTATTCAGTGCTTTTTCGAAAACAATCTTAATGTTTCCGAGACATCACGCAAACTGTTTGTACACCGCAACACCCTCGTCTACCGGCTTGAGAAAATACGCAAACTGACCGGGCTTGACCTTCGGGAGTTTGAACATGCCATTACGTTTAAAGTGGCGCTTATGGTAAAAAAATATCTTTCTTCAAAACCGGCAAAATTTTAATTTATGTCGTATTATTCCGATGTATACCAATTTAGTCGATTTAATCAATGTAATCCAATGATTTCGATATGTAGAAAGAACCGGCCATAAATGATAGAATTTCGTAATGTAAGAAAGGTGTATGATAACGGAACCGTCGCGCTGGACGGTGTTAATCTCAAGGTACATGACGGCGAATTTGTATTCGTGGTCGGAGACTCCGGAGCGGGGAAAACCACACTGATGAAGATGATGCTGCGTGAGGAAAAGGTAACATCCGGACGGCTGACTGTAGATGAATTTGACCTGGTCAAACTGCCGAATTATAAAGTCCCTTATTACCGTCGTCAGATCGGTGTAGTTTTTCAGGATTTTCGGTTGTTCCCCAGCAAAACGGTATATGAAAACGTTGCTTTTGCCATGAGAGTTATAGGCGAACCGTCAAGCGTGATTCGCCGCAGGGTACCGACCATCCTGAGCATTGTAAATTTGCAGGATAAATACAAGAATTATCCGACTCAGTTGTCGGGCGGAGAACAGCAGCGGGTAGCGCTTGCCCGGGCGATGGCAAATAATCCCCGGATAATAATAGCCGACGAGCCGACCGGAAACATCGACCCGCATCTCAGTCTTGAAATCATGAACCTGCTTATTAAAATTCATAAAAAGAACAAAACCGTTATTGTCGTAACGCATGAAAAAGGTTTGGTGGATTATTTCCAGCAGCGGGTTGTTACCCTGAAAGGCGGAAGAATTTCGGATGACAGGGTAGGTGGAATGTACAATGCGCAGGTATAGTATATTTTACTTTATAGGTCAGAGCATTAAAGGGCTTTGGCATAACGGCGTAATGAGTCTGGCTTCGATTATGGTGCTTATGTCCTGCCTTGTAGTCATGGGAAGTTTTGGGTTGCTTGTTTTAAACCTGAACCTCAATTTGAACAATCTGGATGTATTAAACGAAATCGCGGTATTTGTCGACACCACCATCTCCGACGAATCCGACGAAATTGACAGCGAAACACAGGACAATGCGGATCTCGGTTTGGAAGAACTGCCTGTGCTGGATGCAGCGAACGCGTCGGCGTCAGCTGTATTGGATATCGAACAGCAGGTTATTCTGCTTGAAAACTTTACCGATATAACACAGGCGCAAAGAACCGCGGCAGTTATCAGAGAACAGCTGCCGGGGATACAGGCATCGATAGATTCGGTAACAGAACCCGAAGAACGGGCAAATCAACAGCTTTATTTCAATCACGTCATAACCGCCCTCGACAAGGTGACGCACCGTATTAATTCCATTTCCGCGCTCGAAATGGAGATAAACACACTGCCCAATGTGGTGTCCACCGTATTTAATTCGAAAGCGGCGGCGCTGGAAACTATGAGGGCTAAGTATACCGATTACCCGTCTTTGTTCAATAACCTCAGGGTCAATCCGCTCAAGGACCAGTTTATCATAACATACAATGACAATTCGAAGGTAAACACCCTTAAATATCAGCTGGAAACAATGAATCCGATGATGTACAGGGTAAATTGCTACTCCGACGCCGCACGCGATATAGATAACATAAAACAGGGCGTAATATTGATTTTTACATGGTTTTTGGTGATTTTGTTTGTTGTCAGCGTAGCGATTATTATAAATACAATTAAATTGGCGGTATTTGCCCGCCGGCAGGAAATCAGCATAATGCGCTATGTAGGCGCGACCAACTGGTTTATTATACTTCCCTTTGTTTTCGAGGGTATTATTATCGGTCTGATGGCGTCGATAATGGCGTATTTTTTCCAGTTTTATATGTATGTCTATGTTCAGGGTATGATGCTGGAAACCTTCCAGATGATATCGGTAATAATGTGGAACGAGATAAACCTGCGGGTGTTGATTGGGTTTATCGCCGTAGGTGTTACAACGGGTATAATCGGCAGTTCTGTATCGCTCCGCAAATATCTCAGTGTCTAAAAATAAGATATATAAGACATATATAAATATTCAACTTGAAAATAAACAAAGAGACGGTAAATGATATGTTAAAAAATCAGAAAAAGAGCAGAGTGTTTTTACTCATATCCCTGTTTGTGTCGCTGGTATTTGTTTTGACGGCAGCGCCCGCCGGATATTTCGACGTAACGGCAAAAAAGGTAGGCGAGTCGGATGTCAAAAATATAGAAACACAGCTTGCCAATATCGAAAGCAAACTGAACAAGCTTGAAAAGGACATACAGAATACCGATTCGACACTGGAGAAGGAACTCAGGGAAAAAACATATATTGATACCGAACTCACACTTGTAGGCAGCAGTATTGATTATGCCGAGCAGCTGGTGTATGCATACAGCAATAAAATAGCGGAAAAAGAAAAAGAAATTGCCGATATGGAAGCAAAAATCGAATCCAAATATGACGAATTCGAAGAATGGATTTTGATGTCATATGAAAACGGTGATGTCAGTTATATCCAAATGTTGTTGAGCACAAAAGACTTCAAGGAGTTTTTAAGCAATACCGAACAGATTGCAAATATTATTGAATATCAAAACCTTCTTATGGAGGACCTGGACATATCGCTCGCCAAACTGAAGCAGGAAAAAGAAGCGCTGGATATTTACAAGACGGAACAGTTAAAAACCAGATCCACCCTGAATGAGCAAAAGGCGAGAATGGACAATCTGGCGGCAAAATCAGCGAATTACATATCACAGTTGGAAAAGGACAGAACCCGGCTCGAAGCGCAAAAAGCGGAATCGGAAAAACAACTGGAGATTTTGAATCAGGAACTCATTGAGCTCCTTGAAAAGATTGCGCAGCAGAACGCCGTATTTATAGGCGGTGCATATATGTGGCCCGCCCAGAGCGAATATACGCGTATCTCATCGGGATACGGGTACCGCGGCAGGGAATTCCACCTGGGGATAGATATTCCGGTGGGATACGGCACAGAGGTATACGCCGCAAACGGCGGCAAGGTGATTAAATCCACATCACATTACAGTTACGGCAATTATATTCTCATTGACCACGGCGGAGGACAGGCCACCCTTTACGCGCATAACAGCAAACTTCTGGTTTCCGAGGGAAATACCGTATCTAAAGGGGATGTAATAGCGCTTGCCGGTTCGACAGGTATTTCCTCGGGTAATCACATTCACTTCGAGATACGAATAAACGGTGTAACCACCGATCCGCTGGAATATGTATCCGCTCCTCAATAGCTTTTATAAATACTAAATTAGAATTGCGTTATTATGTTTAAAAAAATTCCGCTCGCCACAACCCTGGTCCTGATACTGCTGGCTGTCCTGGTGACCTTTCAGATAACATATCTTTCGATTACAAATAAGTATGAGAAGCAGCTCAACGACCTTGAGGCAGGACCGCAGGTTAATCTGTATAATAAACTTGACGGTGTAGACGAATTATTCCGCAGTTTGTATATCGGTGAAATAGATGAAGACCAGCTCGCCGATGAGATTATAAGGGGGTACATCCAGGGTACCGGCGACGCGTATGCCCAGTATATGAATTCGGATGAATTTAAGCAGTTTATGAACGATCTCGGCGGCGAACTCGAAGGTATAGGTATAGTCGTTATCTACAACGAGGAATATAAAGCGCTTGAAATTGCAAGTGTAATGCCCGATTCGCCGGCACTTGAGGCAGGTCTTATGCCCGGAGATTTAATTATAGAGGTCGATGACCTTGATGTTTCCATACTGGGATATTACGGAGCGGTGGCGCGCATGCAGGGCAGCGCGGACACATATGCCAACTTTACCGCGGTCAGAAATACCGGCAATGGAAATTACAACGAACGCAAAACAATGTCGGTTAAACGCGGATATATAACCGAACAAACAATTATATCGCATATGTATAATGACGGCACAAACAGCATAGGAATAGTTAAGATACTTCAGTTTGACACCGGAACACCGGAACAATTTATAGCGGCAGTCGAAGGACTGCAATCACAGGGCGCGGATAAACTTATATTTGACGTACGCAATAACTCGGGGGGCGAGCTGAACAGTGTAGTCGGCATACTGGATTATTTGCTTCCCGAAGGTCCTGTCATACGGATAACCGACGGAGAGGGCAATGAAACGGTTATGAATTCCGATGCCGATGAAACAGACGCAAAGATGGCAGTGCTGGTGAACCGTACAACCGCAAGCGCTGCGGAACTTTTCGCCGCAGCCATACGCGATTACGGCAAAGCGTTTCTGGTCGGCAATCAGACATACGGAAAAGGTTCCATGCAGACCATAGTCCGCCTTGCGGATAATTCCGCATTAAGAGTGACATACAAGATGTACAGCCCGCCCTTTTCCGACAACTATCACGGCGTCGGCTTGACCCCCGACTATATTATCGACCAATCACCGCAGGCCGCCCAAATAAATCTTTACACAATAGATGACAGCGAGGACACTCAGCTACAGGAAGCTATAAATCGTATAAAGTCCGAATAATATAAATCAGAAAATCATACCGATAATACAGGGTGGCATTCAATGCCGCCCTTATAATAATATAAGGAGAATTGTACCATGGCAACAAAGCCTATTGTAATAACCGATGAAGGTCTTAAAAAAATAACAGATGATCTCGAATATCTAAAAAACGTAAAACGCAAAGAGATTATCGAGGCGATAAGCAAAGCCCGCGCGTTCGGCGATCTGTCGGAGAACAGCGAATACGACGAGGCGAGAGAAGAACAGAGCCAGGTTGAACTTCGTATAAAAGAGTTAGAGGAACTGCTCAGACACGCAAAGGTAATAAGCGACGATGATGTCCATACCGATTCGGTCAATGTCGGAGCCCGCGTTAAGGTATACGATTTTTCCCGCGATGAAGAAATCGAGTACAGCATTGTCGGCTCGACCGAAGCCGATCCCATAAACCGAAAATTATCCGACCAGTCTCCGATCGGAAGCGCATTAATCGGCGCGAAACAAGATGAGATTGTCACGGCTGCAACGCCGGGCGGTGAGTTGAAATTTAAAATAATCGAAATATCCAAGTAATAAATAACGGGCAGACTAAAACAATATATGACAAGACACAACCATGCGGAAACAAAAACCAAGGATGACTGAATATGGACAATACAAACTCAAATAACATAACACCCGAAACCGATAATCAGGAAGAATTCAACGAGATATTACGTATACGCCGGGAAAAGCTTTTTGCATACCAGGCTCAGGATGCCGACCCGTATGAAATCACAAAATACGATGTGACCGCCTACAGTGAAGACATTAAGCGGGAATTTGAATGCGGTTCAGAGGAAGCTAAAACGGTTTCCGTTGCCGGGCGTATGATGAGCAGACGTATAATGGGTAAAGCGTCATTTTGCCATATAAGTGACGCAAAAGGTCTGATACAGGTCTATATCAAGCGCGATGATGTCGGCTCCGATATTTATGCCGATTTTAAAAAGTGGGATATCGGCGATATAATAGGTGTAGAAGGTATCGTCTTCCGCACCAAGATGGGCGAAATCTCCATACACGCCGAAAAAATAATATTGCTGTCAAAGTCTCTGCAGCCGCTGCCCGAAAAGTGGCACGGCCTGCGCGATACCGATATCCGATACCGCCGGCGGTACATTGATTTAATTGTCAATCCCGAGGTCAGGGAAACATTCATACACCGCTCACAAATATTAAAAGAACTGCGCGCCTATCTTGATGCCCGCGGATTTCTGGAGGTCGACACACCCGTGCTCCATACCCTGGAAATCGGCGCGGCTGCCCGACCTTTTATCACGCATCACAATACCCTTGATATCGATATGTATCTGCGGATAGAAACCGAACTGTATCTCAAACGGCTTATTGTCGGCGGTTTTGACCGTGTTTATGAGGTAGGCAGAATATTCAGGAACGAGGGAATGGATACCAGGCACAATCCCGAATTTACCACGATAGAAGTGTATCAGGCATACACCGATTACATGGGTATCATGGACCTGACCGAAGATATGTATGTAAATGTAACACAGAAGGTATGCGGTTCGACAACAATCCCATATCAGGGTACAGAAATAAACATGGATAAACCCTGGGCAAGGCTTACCATGAAGGAAGCGGTCAGGCTTTATGCCGGCGCCGATTACAATGACTGGACCGATGACGCCGCTGCGAGAAGTGCAGCCCGGGTCTTACATGTGGAGGTCGGCGAATCTGCGACAAAGGGAGAGGTTCTCTCCGCGCTCTTTGAGGAATATGCGGAAGATAAACTTGTTCAGCCTACGTTTATTTATAATTATCCGGTTGAGGTATCCCCCTTGGCTAAACGCATATCCTCCGATCCTTTATTCACCGAACGTTTTGAATTCTTTATATGTTCCCGTGAGATGGGCAACGCTTTCTCCGAACTCAATGATCCTATCGACCAGCGCGAACGGTTTGAAAAGCAGGTCGCCGCGAAACGCACTCAGGGGGTAAACGCCGAGGTCGATGAGGATTTTATCTGCGCGCTCGAACACGGAATGCCCCCGACGGGCGGTCTCGGTATCGGTGTGGACAGGCTGGTTATGCTGCTCACCGACAGTCCGTCAATCCGCGATGTGTTGTTGTTCCCGACAATGAAACCGATTAACCCATAAAATCAATATAATATATTATGTTAGCTGTATTAAAAAAAATATACAATTGGCTTGAAAACTATTGGTATCATAATAAATGGCAGACCCTTATCACCGTGTTTTTTATTGTTGTCGGCGCGGTGATAATCGGTCAGATGATTGCGAAAGAAGAATACGATGTTGTCGTTCTGTACGGAGGACCCCATCAGTTTACCCCCAATGAAACACGCGAAGTACAAAACGCGCTGCGGTCGGTAATGAGCGACGACTTTAACGGTGACGGTGAAAAAAATCTGCAGTTGGTCAGTATATTGTTAATGACACAGGAACAGATTGATGCGGAAAAGAAAAGTGCCGCTGCGGCAGGGAAGGTTGTGGTGTATAACAGCGCCAATCTCATACAAAACCGCTCACTGTTTTCATCGCAGATTATCGCCGGTGATACGGTTATATGTCTCATCGACCCGAACTGGTATAACGATATATATGAAAACGAGGGTTTCATAAAATTATCGGATGCCCTCGGTTATACCCCCGATAACGCCATAGACGAGTATTCGATGTATTTCGCCGATACCGAAATTGCGCGTTATTTTACGGCGCTGCAGTTGTTCCCCGAGGATACGATACTCTGTGTCCGGCGCATGTCTACGGCAGTCTTTTTCGGTTCGTCGGAAAAATTACGCATACACTACGAAAATCAGCTTCAGATGTTCAGAGATATGATGTCGTTCAAGGTCGGCTGACATTCGAATTTGAACGGCTATAATATAAATAATATATTATCAGGAGGATATTTCCGATGAAAAAATCTGGTTTGCCTCTGCGATTCTCAGCCTTTCTGCTTTTATGCGCGATATTGATTGTCACAGCCGGCGCGTGCTCCGAACCGGGCGCCGACGTTTCCGCCGAAACCGATTCAGTAACCGAAACTACAGCCGCCGAAACCGAATTGCAAAGCAATCTGCCGGACAACCTCGATTATGAGGGTGCGAATGCCCGTATATTGAATTACAACTTCTTCGGGGAAGACGCTTTTGTTTTAAATGTAACCGAACAGACCGGAGACATTATCTATGATGCGATATACCTGAGAAACGAAGCCGTATCGGAACGCCTGAATATTAACTTCGTCTTTACCGATAAACACGCGGTAAACGGCGAAGACTTTGGAGTGTTGATATCATCGGTTATCATGGCCAACAGCGATGAATACGACATTATTCACGGGGTTCAGTATTCCGCCGCGCAGCAACTGATTAAAAACTACTTCTTGAATATTGCAAATTTGGAATATACGGATTTTGATGCCCCGTGGTGGGCAACCGACTATATTAAAGAAGGAACAATCGGCAGCAAAATTTTCTTCGCATCGGGAGACATCTCCCTGGGGCATATCCGCCATATGAGCAGCACGTTTTTTAACAAAACCGTTTATGAAAATTATTTCGGCGACACCAATGACTTCTATCATCTTGTTTATAACGGGGGCTGGACGCTGGACAAACTGGGTGAATACGCGCAGGCCTGTTATAACGATATCAACGGTGACGGTAAAAAGGACAACGATGATTACTACGGCGGGGGAGTTATCGTGTCAAACCTGACCGATCACTTTACATATGACGCGGGTATACGCGCCACTACGCGCAACAGCGAGGGTATACCCGAACTTACCATGAACAACGAAAAGACGGTCGCTTTTACGCAAAAGCTATACAGTCTTTTCTATGAAAACGACGGCATACACGTCTACCCGCCGACCGAAGAAACCAACTATATCACTCTGCCCGGAAAGTTCCAAAACAATGAACTGCTGCTGCTCTTCGGATGGCTGCATATCTCGGAATATCTGCGCGACATGACTGCCGATTTCGGCGTTATTCCGTTCCCCAAGTTCGACGAAGCACAGCCGACATATCTCTCAATGCCCCACGACATAGCTACCGTCTACTGTCTGCCTGTAACCTGCAGTACCGTTGAAATGAGTGGGGCTGTTATGGAAGCGATGGCGTTTGAGGGATATAAGTCGGTTATACCCGCGTATTATGAGGTCGCTCTGAAGATGAAATATTTCCGCGACAGCGATGATATGGCACTGCAGATAGTTGATATGATACATGACAATCCGGTGTCCGACTTTGCGTATATATATAATTACGCGCTCAATAATATTGGTCTTGTAATGCGGGACCTGATGTCCGGCAAAAAATCAGACTTCGCTTCTCATTATGCCAAAATAGAGACAGGGGTTCAAACAAAACTCGATGAGCTGGTCGCCCTGTATCTTGAAATCGAATAATAAATAAAAAAAGACTGCCCCGGATTTTTATGTCCGGGGCAGTCTGTCTTTAATCCTGATATTTTACCGTTTCGGCGAAGGGGTCGATATCATTGACGAAAGCGGGTTTTATACGAATTGTAAAATTGAAA
>JAQVWU010000059.1 GCA_028709565.1 Eubacteriales bacterium | reverse complement strand
AGGCAGATATCTTTTCTTTGAAAAAGGCATCGGTGGTGACAACTTTGCCTTTTTCGTCGAAAAAAAGAAGTGTTTTTAACTACTATTTTGATTTTAACTGTCAAACTCGGGATAAAGCTGAGAGTCCTTAACAGAAAACAGGGCCGTGTAAAATACCGTCAAACCCGCAAAACAGGCTGTAACGAATAATCGTCACAGCCTGTTTTTTATACGTTGTTTCGGTTCTATGCCCACGCCATAGAGGAAGGCTTGGGTTCGTTGATGAGGGCCTGGTTTAAAAAATAAACCGCTTTTGAGAGGCCTTCGTCGATTGACATAAGGCTGTCCTCATGCTCTATCGACATAACACCGTCATAACCGACCAGGCGCAGATTGCTGATCATATCGCGCCAGTATTGCATATTGTTTCCGTAGCCTACCGAACGGAATACCCACGAACGATGAAGCTCATCGCCGTAATGCTTTGTATCCAGCACACCGTCAGCCGCGGTGTTATACTTATCTATCTTGGTGTCTTTGGCGTGGACATGGTAGATTGCGCCTTCGAGCTTGCGGATGGCGGCTACCGGGTCCATTCCCTGCCATATAAGATGGCTCGGGTCAAAGTTCGCGCCTATAACATCTCCCACAGCTTCGCGCAGCCGGAGCAGCGTTGCGGGATTGTAAACACAAAAGCCCGGATGCATTTCAAGGGCAATGCGGTTAACCCCGTGCCGCTCGGCAAAGGCCGCTGCTTCTTTCCAATACGGAATCAAGACCTCGTCCCACTGATAATCCAGAATCGTGAGGAAATCATCCGGCCAGGGGCAGGTGACCCAGTTGGGATGTTTTGAGCCGGGAGAGTCACCTGGACAACCCGAGAATGTTATGATTGTATTAATGCCGAGTTTTTCGGCAAGCAGCACGGCATTGCGGAAATCGTCGTCATAGCCTTTTGCTGTTTCGGCGTCGGGATGAACGGGATTTCCGTGGACCGAAAGCGCGCAGACGTCAACCTTATGACGGCGCAGAGTCGATTTGAATTCGAAAAACTTATCTTCGTCACCGAGCAGTTCGGCGGGATTGCAGTGAGCCTTACCGGGATAACCGCCCGTTCCGATTTCAACCGTATCGACGCCCAGCGATTTCAGTTTGCCGAGTGCCTCATCCAGCGTTAAAGCGCCGTAAAGAGAGGTAAATACGCCTAATTTCATTTAATCTCCTAATCTCCTTCCCCGGATTTCTCCGGATTTTCACTGTTAAATATTCAGTTGATTTGATTTGCCGTTAAATTACGATTAAAAATTGTAAATGGTTCCGGTTTTGGCCGATGTGTAAATGCCCTCGAGAATCTGGGTTACACAGTATGCCTGCTCGGGAAGCACAAACGGTGTTTTATCGTTGATTATCGCGTCAATCCACAGGCGGGCTTCACGCTCATGGGCTTCTTCGTTTCCGTCGCCTTCGTAGAAAGCCGCACCGCCCGAGCTGAGATTGGGATTGAGGACATACTGACGGCCGTTGCGTATGCCGTTGATGCGCACGCCTCCCTGCATGTCGCCGCCCGCCAGGGTGCCGCAGACGGTGGTTACCGCTTCGCGCACGTCAAGGGAGTTGAGTGCCCAGGATGATTCCAAAACGATGGTGGCACCGTTTTCCATGACGACAAAGCCGAAGGCCGAGTCTTCCACGGTAAATTCGTCGGCATCCCATGTCCCCCAGGCATTGCCCTGGTCCTCCGGCGCAAGACCGTTAAGTTTGTGGTAGGTGGTGCCTAGGCAATACTTCGGCTTATAGTTATCCATAATCCACAGCGTAAGGTCAAGCGCGTGGGTTCCGATGTCGATAAGGGGTCCGCCGCCCTGTTCAAATTCATTCAGGAAAACACCCCAGGTAGGGACGGCGCGGCGGCGGATGGCGGTAGCCTTGGCATAGTATATTTCGCCGAAGGTTCCGTCTTCGGCTTCCTTTTTAAGATACAGAGAATCGGGACGCTGACGGTTTTGATATCCTATGGTGAGTTTCTTCTTGTTCCGAACCGCGGCGTCCATCATCTTTTTGGCTTCGGCCGCATTAATAGCCATGGGTTTTTCGCACATAACATGCTTGCCGGCGTCAAGGGCGTCGACGGTGATGGCGCTGTGCATGCGGTTGGGGGTCAGGACGTGAACCACATCGATTGTTTTATCGGCAAGGAGCTCTTTATAATCCAAATAAACCTTCGCTCCGGCAGCGCCGTATTCCTTTGCCGCTTTTTCGGCGCGCTCGATTACGATATCACAGAACGCAACCATTTTCACCGTTTTAAGGCGCTTGAGCGCCGGCATGTGTTTGCCGTTGGCGATACCTCCGCATCCGATTATACCGACTTTTACTGTTTTCATTTGCAACCTCCAAGATAAATATTTTAACTTTTTAAACTGCGTACGGGTTAAGAATCAAAGAGTCATATTATAATTATATATAATCTTTATGTCTATGTCAATATGAATTTTAAACGGATATGTTTTTGGGATATGTTATTCGGCGGCAATCAGATAATACATGCTCCTCATGGTCTCGCCTGTTTTCACGTGAAACATTCCGTTGCTGTCATACCATGACGGGACGGTGCCGATATAAAATCCTTCGGCGTTGACCGCCCTGCAGACCAGGTTTTTCTGAGATGTGCCGAAGGCAATCTCCGCCTCGATTACCTCAATCAAAACAGGGGGTTTGCCGTATTCTTTCATGACCTCGCCCTCAAACACGGCATCGGTATTTTTGGCACGTCCGACAGCGGTGAATAATATATTGTCGGTTTCGCCGAGGGGCACGTCGGTCAGGGAACTTAATGCCAGGACTGCGAAATCGGTTTTGCAGTCAAAGGTCATGTCCTTAAGCCTGACCGTCCCGTTTTCCGCGAGGAAACCGTATGCGCATTTTGTACGTTCGGTGTCAATATAACCGAAGCGTTTGTGCCAGCTGCGGTAGAGACAGCCGTTGTCCGACATTACCTCCCCCGAGTCCGGATTTACAAGGGGGATGTTTTCGTCAACCCCTTCGCCCTTGTTGAGGTAATTGCATGCGATACGGTTTTGTTCCGGCGAGGAGTTGAAGGATTGCCCGGTGCCGCCTGAAAGGTCAGTGGTGTCAATCATGGTGAGGTTCTCCGACACGGGAACGTCTCCCCGGCGTGTAATCAATGCCGCATGATAGAACAAACCGAACTTCGCGGGGTCGTTCCAGGTGGAGAAGATGCCCTCGCGATAGGGCACGCCGCCTATTGTATCCGAGGAGACCTCCTTTCCGAGGATATTCATATGCATAAGCCTTGACGTATAGGCGTAGGTATGTATGGTGAAACCTGACCAGCCCTGAAAAGAGCCGACCGCGGCGAAGAGCAGCGGACTCTCGGCCCTGTATTCATTCGGCCAAGGCATATCCCATTCGGAGACGAAGAAGGGTTTATCGGCAACACGCATTATGGACAGACGGCCGAATCCGCAGTCGGGGCTTTCGGTGATCGCCTTATTCATACAGGACTTTTTATATTCGCCCCAGCGCCAGTCATAATAATAAACATGACTGTCGGTAAAGTCGGTTACCAGCTGTGTTTTGGAACAGGCTTTGTTTATAGACCAGTTGGTGCCGGTCAGAGGTATTTTTACCCCTATGTCCCTCATGAAACCGATCATTTCGGTGTAGTATCTTTCCTGAAGCTCGATTTTGAATTGTATCAGGGGCTCATCGGTGCCGTTGACGTCGCAGCTGCATGCGTCATATTCTATGCCTTTCTCGGCCAGCCACCCGTTGAACAGTTCCCGGAATTCGCTTAAGTAGGGCTCCGTCGCGATCTTGCGCGAGAAGAGATCGCTTTCATTGACTACCTCGCACATTACAAAAACAGGGTCGTCTTTATAACGTAGACCGGTATAGGGGTTATAATGATTCCAGATGTCATAGGCCAGTTTTTTCTGCAGTTCGATCAGCCGCTTGTTATATCCGGAATAGGGCTTGCCCGCGTCGGCAAGGGCAGGCGCGTTTTCCACGCCGTCACCCGTTTTGAATTTTCGATAGGTGAAAATATCTATATAGACATATATACCCTCTTCTTTGAGGCAGTGGATGAGGTAATCAAGCCTTTTCATGCTTTCGCTGTCAAGTTCGGTGGTTTTGTCGCAGCGCTTCCCGTTGCTGAAGCTGAAAAGGTTGGGTGTGTCCCATTCGGCATCCAGCTGATGGAACCGGACTATATTCACACCGATCTTGCCCAGGCGGCGGGCGACCTTTTCGGCGTAATCAAACTCGGGAAAATTCGCTCCGCCGTTGAAATTTGTACCCCAGAAACGTCCGGGAGTACCGTCTTCGAAGACGAACGTGCCTCCTTCGGCTTTTAGAAAGCCGCGTCGTCCGGCGGGTTTTTCGTTTTTATATACAAATGACAGGTCAATCGGCGCGTCGTCATAATACGCGGGAAAGGGTATAAAAGATGACATAGGGATTCTCCTTTGGTTGTTTATCATATTTCTAGTTTCTAGCCGGCGTTTTCCTCAAGCGCCTCCAGTATATTCTCCATTGAGGTTATCCATTTGTTCTCGCTTCGTGCCATAATTGACGCCACTTCGGCGCCTTTTTTGGTCTGGGCGCGGAAAAAGTTGTTAAACCCGGTGGCGGTATACTGAAAACCGAAATCGGAGACTATGTTTTCGCGTATAAGGTCAATCATCTCGGCTGACTGTTCGTCCCGAGTATATTTATTCTTCAGGGCTACGTCCAGATATACGGGGGTAAGCGATTTATAGCTTTCCGCGGCGAGCGCCTCCAGGGCCGCGCATACGGCTGATATCGCTTCGGGTGCAGCGGTTTTAGGAATGCCCAGGATGGTGGTTCCGTCGTGGAGGGTGGTGAGGTAGGTTTCCTGATCTTCGTCCAGTTTCGGAGGCGGTATTATTGAAAAGTCCTCCTTCATATCCCGCAGAAAGGTTACCGCGTGAGCCAGCCGTCCGATGGTGAACAGGGCATGCAGTGATCCGAACAGCTTGACCGAGGAATAACCCCCGTCCGATGCCGTTAAAAGCGAGGCGTGACTGGTGCATAGCGCGGTGAGTTTTTCGTTAAATGCCACCGCCCGTTCGCTTCCGATCAGCGTAATATAGGGTACTCCTTCGTCGTCGAATTCGGTGAAGGTCACCCCCGCTGCCATAGCCATGCCGTCTATGGGGTCTTCCGTTGTATAAACATAGCCGATAAAGTCCTCCGCGTCGGTTTTTCCGTCCCCGTTAAGGTCGGTGTAGGCGATTTCGGCGTATTCCTTTACCCGGTCAAGGGTCCACTTTCCGTCACGCACAAGCTGATATAAATCGGTATCGCCGATATAGTTGTTCCACTGCGCCAGATTCACATAGGTGGCGTATACACCGTTGGTATAGTTGAGAACAATATCGCCGGTTACCCAATAAATAAAATTTTTATACGCCATGGCGTCAATGAATTTTTTGCCCCAGTATACGGCTTCAAGGTCCAGATATTCCATGTCGGCCAGATTCAGCATATAACCGGAGGTTGCAAGGTCAATGGACCAATAACAATATCCGCCGTAAAGGTCGAATTCATCACTGCCGGCCAGAACACTCGACTTGAGCAGAGAGGCGGCGGTGCCCCAGTCTTCGTTTATAAGCGGTTCGAGTATAAGATTGAGTCTTTCCTCGATTTTACGGTTGCGTTTGTAGACCTCGGTATCGACAACATCGGCGGCGTCCTCCAGAGTCTCAAAGGAAGCCTTGTCGTTTGTCACCATGCGTATGGTTCTGCCGTCAAAGTCAAGGTCGGCGGGCAGATTGTCCAGATAAAGTTTTTCGGTTGCGGGTGTTTCGGTTTCAGCACCGGTAAGGTCAGACGATGTCCCGGCGGCATTATCCGCGCAGGATACGGCAGGGAGCAGCAGCGCCAAGAGCAAAAAAACAACAAAGAAACGCTTCATATTCAGGCACCCTTTCATTTAACAATCTGATTTATTATACAGAGTTAAACAATCCAAATAAAACTTAATAAAATGATTAAAATTGATTAAAAAAGTGCGCGGATACCGGATTTCATTCCCCCGCGGAGAGGAATTCATCGATGGTCTTTTGCATGTCCGTCAGCGCCTTGGGTTCGCGTTTGGCGTATTCCGAAGCAAATACATTTTCCTTTTTTGACGGTATGGTGTTCTTGAGCAGATTGCTTATCGTTCCCCAGTCGTAAATGGAACCAAGGTCATATGTGATGCCGCCGAAGACGATATCCAGACAGCGGGCGCTTTCCTCGTCATACGTATACTTGGTTTTACAGGAAACCTCGTAATAAGCCGGTAGCGTGGTATACCGCGATTCCGCCGAGAGCGCTTCGAGCATGAATCCCGCGAAATCGGTATCGGTGTTGGTAATAGGGATTGTCAGTACCATTGAGTGATAATTATCGGGTATTGTGAGATATTTCTCCTGGGATTGGTCATTCTTCGGAAAGGGCAGCACACCATAATCGAAATCGACATCGGTGTTGGCCGATATGGATTTAAGACTGTGGGGGAAGGCCGACATAAAAAGTTCGCGCCCGGCGTAAAAAGTTTTACCCATAACACTCCAGTAATCGTAATCCACTTTGCCTTGAAAATCATCGCAGAAGAGCGCCGTATCGGTGTTGCAGGTAAGGTCTATGACCTTATCTATAGCCGAGATATTGCGGTCGTCATTCATGGTCAATACGGGCAGGTCATTCTCGTCGCGCCCGACTATGGTGCCGCCCATGGCAATATAAAAGGTATAAAAAGAGAGATACGAGTCCATGCCCAAACCGTACATGTCAATGTCGGTCATCTTGCCGTCCCCGTCGATGTCGGAGGAGACCTTGCCTGTCATGGCGAGCATGGCGTCCGCCGTCCATTTGCCGTCAAAAACCGTCTGGTACAGATTGCCCAGGGCATAGTCTTCGGCAATCTTTTTATTGAAAATCAGAATGTAGGTGCGCTGTTTGTCAAGCAGCAGATAGTCGCTGGTTGTATAATACAGCTTGCCGGCAAAGGACAGCGCGGCGTTTACGTCAAGGCTCCACCAGGGTTTGGTAAAGTCGATATGGTTTATCTGATTCAGGTCGCTAAGATATCCGCCGACAGCCAGGGAGGAAACATTCGTAAAATGATGCAATGCCGCAACGTCATAGATATCCTCCGCCGATGTTACCGTCTTTCTCAAATGCCCCGTAGTATCGTCCAGCAGGGTCTGTTCGGTTTTTACATTGTATTTTTCTTCAATGATACGGTTGCGGGCATATACCGCGTCGTTCACCACCTCGCCGTCCTCGCTTTCGGCAAAGAATTCGAAGTTGCTGAATTGGTTATAGGTGGTGTTTTCCCTGCCGAATATACGGAAAGCCCGTCCCTCAAAGTCGGTTTCGGGAAGGTCGGCCACAGCCCGGGTTTCTGCCTCGGTTTCCTGTTCATCGGCTGTGGTTTCGGGGGTGGCCGCAGGTTCCTCTGCCCCTTCGGCGCACGACGAAAAAATCATGACAATTGTCGAAATCAAAAGAGAAATGAAAATATAAAAAGCAATACTTCGCCGTAAAACAATCTTGTTCATAATAAAATCTCCCTGATAATATAGGTCTATTATTCAGTTGTGCGATTGTTTAGAATCCGGTTTGCTTGATCTATATATAAAGCCGTAATTATTCGCCTATTATCTGCACCTCACATTCACGCGCGCGTTCGCGTACCTGGTCCCAGTCGATAAAGTAAATAAAACCGAAGTCCCCCAGGGATAGTGCGCCCTTGTTTAAAACGATGGTTTCCGAACGGCCGAAGAAGCAGGAACGCAGATGGGCGTCGGTATTGAGACTGCCTTTGGGTTCCTCGTCGGGGAAGGTCAGCGCAAACTCGATATGCTTCGGTCCCGGATGATGATACTGCCCCTCGGTGCGGCAGGTGGGGATTATACGCTCCATGATTTCGATAAGGTCCATCTGCAGATATTCGCGGCCGAAAAAGTTAAGGTCATGGGAACATTCCTGCGTTATGACCGAACAGGTGGTGTGATGTGAATATACCACACAGATTCCGTCTTTTATGCCCGATTCTTCAACGATTCGCTTTACCTCATCGGTCACGTTATGAAAACAGGGCATGTGGTCGCGGGACTGAAGCTTTATTGTTCTTCTGTATACTGACATTTTGTTTCTCCTTGATTTTTCGTTTTTATTATAAAATTACGATATAACATAATAACAAATATGCCGGGTAATGTCAGCGGCCGGTATTCTGCCGGTGGTCCCACGCCCGGCGCAGCGCACAAAGCATTTCATCGACCATAGCCGCCGGGTCATCGGCCTTTATAATGCCGCTGGTGGACCCTGTCGCCTGTGCTCCTGCGGCGATTATATTGTATACATCGCTGCCGTTCTTGATTCCGGCACCCTGAAGGACCATGATTTCGCCGTTGATGCGGCGCACGGCCTCTATGGCGGCGGTTATATAATCGTCACCGCTTGTAACCCCCGTTCCGATGAGCGCGGTCGGTTCCGCGACTATAAGGTTGGGGGACATGCGCGCGATTGTCTCGATTTCCTCAAGGGTATCCGCGCAGACTATTGTAGCCAGACCGACCTCGTCGGCCCGCGCGATAGTGCGTTCGATTTCTTCCGGGGTCAGTTTTTTCTCCGCGTGGTTGAGCATGACACCGACGGCGCCCGCAGCCTTCACCGCCTCGGGCAGCACCGAACCCAGGCCCCGCCCTACGGGCAGGCAGTCCATATGCTGGGCGTATACATGAATTCTGCGGGTGTTTTCCGCCAGAAGGCGTATATCGGTATATTGCGGCGTGACGATAACATCGATGTCATAACGCTCGGCGGCGGCGTCTATCGCCAGGGCGAGGCGCAGCATATCGTCTCCGTAGAGATATGCTTTGGGCCCTATTTCAAAGAAAGGAGGGCGTATTTTATAATTACGGTACATCCGGTCTCCTTTGTTTTTTAATTTATGTTAAGAAATTAACAGCTTGGAAAATTTGTCATTTGCGGTTGAGCAGTTCACCCACGGCGCCGCCCGGATGAATCAGGGCAAACTGTTCGCGGGTAAAACCGGTTTCTTCAATCAGGGCGCTCAGCAGCGCGTCGAACAGGGCAATCGTTGCTATAAAACTGGATGTAGCCATCAAGCCCAGCGGATCGCTTTCTTTTTTAATGTTAAGTCTGAGCACGATATCGGCATTCTCAGCCAGCGGCGAATCCGGGTTTTCGGTGACGGCAATCAAAACGGCTCCCTTTTTTTTGCACACTTCGATAATCGGCAGCAGCTCGACGGTTTTTCCTCCGCGGGAAACCATAACAAGACAGTCCTCACGCTTCAGTCCGCCCAGCCCGCCGTGAACGGCTTCGGAAGGCGGAATGAACATGGCGCCCCTTTCGATACAGCACAGGGAATGCGCAAACTTTTTTGCGGCAACGCCCGACGAACCCGACGCGCAGGTCATTATCCTGCGGCAGCCGGCAAGGGCGTCCACCGCCCGCTCAAAACTCTCCCGGTCAACGCTGTCAAGAACGGAACCGACGGCTTCTTTTTCCGCCGCTACCGAGAGAAGGGCAGCTTCATACGATGTCGATTTCAATGTTTTTGTCTCCTATTATAAGGGTGTATTTGCCGTATCCGATTTCCGGCCGGTATTGCTCGTTAATAAAAGAGAAATCGTCGGCATTTAGGCTGAAGGTTATTTCGGCGCTCTCCCCCGGCTCCAGGAAAACCTTTTCAAAACCCCGCAGCCGCCGCACAAACGGCGTTATTCTGCTTGTATGACAGCGCAGGAACAGCAGGACCGCTTCGGCGCCAGCCCTCGGGCCGGTGTTTTTGACCTCTACGGCGGCGGTGACATCGGTTCCGTGAACCCGGGCGCTGATATCGCCGTATGTGAATACGGTATAACTCAGACCGAATCCGAAGGGATACAGCGCGGAGGGGGTATCGAAAACGTAGTCGCGTCCGGGCTTTTCGGGCGAACCCGGCTGCCTGTAGAAACCGCGCGCCGAAGACTTGTAATTATAGAAGCAGGGCAGGTGACCGGCCGAGCGGGGAAAGGATATGGGCAGCCTGCCGGACGGGCAGATGTCGCCGAACAGAATTTCCGCCAGTGCCGTGCCGCCCGATTCACCGGGATACCATGCCTCAATCAGCGCGTCCGAAAGGGATGCCTCTTCCCCTATCGCATAGGGCCGCCCCGTTACAAGTATACATATGACCGGAACGCCGGCAGCCCGGACCGCGCGCAGCAGTTCCTTTTGCGCGCCGGGCAGTTCGAGGGAGGATACATCAAAGCCCTCACCGCAGGTGACCGAGGCGATATCCGCTTCATTGCCCCAGCCTATGCCGCCGTAATAATTGCTGTTGTCACCCAGCACCGCGACACAGATACCCGCTTCCTTCGCGGCATTCACCGCGCGGTCAATCATATCGGCGCTGCCCGAGGAAATATTGCAGCCGCGTTCATATATAACACGGTCCTTTCCCAGTCTTGACTCAAGGGCGGCGCGCAGGGTAACGGCGCGTTTTACCGCCCCGGGAACGGTATAATCCCCCAGCTGCGCGCTGTCCGCGTTGGGACCGACCAGAGCTATTCTGTCGATATTGCCGCAATCCAGGGGGAGTATACCGTTGTTCTCCAGCAAAACAACCGATTCCCGCGCGCAGCGCAGCGCGCAGTCGACAGCTGCCTCAGAGCGGAATGAAACCGAGCTTTCGGTATACGGATTTTCAAAAAGACCCAGCCGTATTTTTATCCGTAAAATCCGCAGCACAGCCGTGTCGATTTTTTCCATATCGACATCACCGTTTTCAACGGCTTTAGCAAAATCGCCGCCGAAGCCGAACGCTTCGGGGGCCTCAAGGTCAAGTCCGGCGTCAAGCGCCGCCATACCCGCCTCCAGGGCGTTTGCCGCGGTGTGATGGGTGCCGACCAGCATATGCAGGGCGCCGAAATCGGACACGGTAAAACCGTCAAATCCCATCATGTGCCGCAGGACATCGGTTAATAGAAAACGTGACGCGTGAACGGGTATGCCGTCAAATTCGCTGTAGGCCGGCATAACCGACATTGCCCCGGCTTCGCGGAAGGCGGCGCAAAACGGTTCATACATATTTTCGTAAAACTCCCTGAGACCGATATGTACCGGT
>JAQVWU010000427.1 GCA_028709565.1 Eubacteriales bacterium | reverse complement strand
CGACGACTCTTATACCGTCGGAATCAGACCTATGTCCGAAGCGGATTCGCGCAATTCACCGCACCGGGATAATAAGACAGAATATATAATCAGGCCCTGCGATGACGGATGTCTGCGCTTTTCTCACATATTTCACGGCGAGCAGGAGCAATATATACGGATATTCCGGGAAGGCAAGCGTCTGGTTCAGTTATCGGTGTTTTCCCTGCATGAAGACCTGGCGGGACGTTATCCCTTTCTGGGCGATCTTCATGTACACTCCGCCCGCTCCGACGGCAAAGAGGCTCCGGCTGTTGTTGCCGCCAATCTGCGCCGCTGCGGTTATGATTTCACCGTCATCTCCGATCACCATCGTTATTATCCCTCCCTTGAAGCCATTGAAGCCTATAAAAACGTCTCAATTGATATGAACATAGTTCCGGGCGAAGAGGTTCATATGCCGAATAACAATGTGCACATAGTAAATTTCGGCGGCGCTTACAGCGTAAACGGTCTTATCGAATCATCACCCCAGATAACGGAACGCGGTAAAAGCGAAAAATATCGGTGTTTATCGACAGACTGTCCCCCGGTTATTTCACAGGATGCATATATCGCCGAGGTTGAGGCAATCGCGGCAGAACTCGAGCTGCCTGAAACGATTGAACGTTTCGCGTACGCAAGCTGTATTTGGGCATTCAATCATATTAAAAAGAGCGGCGGACTGGGTATCTTTTGTCATCCGTACTGGATATCGGATGTTTATCAGATCCCCGAAGAATTTACCGATTACCTGACCGAAAAGGCCCCCTTCGACGCTTTTGAGGTTTTAGGCGGCGAATCATATTTTGAGCAGAACGGTATGCAGACCGCGAAATACTATGATGACAAAGAAAAAGGCAGGCGTTATCCGGTAGTCGGCAGCTCCGACAGTCACGGCACGGTAAACAACCCGAATGCGCATGTCGCCTCAACTATCATTTTTGCTCCGGAAAACACCCGTGAAGCCCTGATAGATTCGGTAAAACGTCATTATTCGGTTGCGGTGGACGACCTGGTCAAGGACATCGGTCTTGTAGGCGATTTTCGCTTTGTTCGTTACGGCGCTTTTCTGCTGCGCAATTACTTTCCGCTTCTGGCAGAATTGTGTTATGAGGAGGGCAGGCTCATGAAAGCGTATGTCTGCGGAGATGAAGCCTCCGGCATCGAATTGAACAGATTAAAGGGCAGAACGGACAAACTGCGGCGTCATTATTTTCTGTTTGACTGATATCTTCTGACAATATGAAATAAAAAAAACGTGTTATCATAATTTTCCATTCATAAAAGTTTTACATATGATTATAATAATATCAGAACCCGCACATGGGTTCAATTCACAATAGATTATTTTTAATTATATGTTAAGGAGATAACACAGCATGTCTACTACAGGTAGCAGTAATCAAAAAATTGTTGTTCCCGAAGCAAAAGCAGCTCTCAACAAGTTCAAGATGGAAGCCGCAAATGAAGTTGGCGTAACCTTAAAAGAAGGTTATAACGGTGAATTAACCTCGCGTCAGGCAGGTTCTGTCGGCGGACAGATGGTTAAAAAGATGATTGAAAAGTACGAAAACGATCTTAAAAACAACAATAACTAACGCCAATACTCTTTAAACTTAAGCGCGCCGTAATAACGGCGCGCATTTTATATGTATAAAATCGGACGCTGCCTTAAACGCAGCGCCCTTTGTCATTATATATTATGCATGCAGTTTGAGATTGCTCCGTGTCCGTTCTCGGTTCGATGTCCGCACAGATGAGCGGACAGACATTCGTACCGTTCCGGCGACCCGGCAGAATCCTTTACCAATATTACATTATCATCCAATCGGGAACAATATTTCTGTGAAATATCACGGTAAACACGTTTGGGTGATTTAAAGCTTTCGCTCGTATTCTGATTCATTTCAGACTCCTTTTCATCAGTTACAAAGTTATTATACGCATAAATGTTTTTATTATGCGTTTTTCGCCGGACGGCCTGTCGTATGTTTATTTTTATACCTATCAAAATTAATTATATGTTTATATTGTCTATTGATTCAACCCAATAAATAATGTATAATGGCAATAAACCGACTTGCAATTAAAAATTTATGAAAGCGGGATTTCGATATGAAAAACAATATTTTGGCAATGCTTTTAATTTCGATGATTTCGATGATTTCATTGACCGTACTTGTTTCCTGTTCGGAGGAACCCGTGTCGGATACGGTTGAGACAACAGTCCCCGGCGCTGAAGAAACCGGAGCAGATACCGATGCGGAACCCGAATTGCCCGATTCCGATTTCCTGGGTGAGAGTTTTATGTTTCTGCTGCGTCTGTCAAATCACGCGTATGATGAGATTTATGTCTATACCGAGGAGTATGACGGTGAGGTTGTCAACGACGCTATTTATGACCGCAATCGCGCGGTGGAGGAAAAATATAATATAGATATCGAGGCGACATTTATCGATCAGGTCTCACAGAACGCCCAGAAGACCATAATGGCAAACGATGACAGTTTTGAAGTCATGTGGGACTGTAAAAATGCTATGCCGTCCCTTATAACAAACGGTTATCTGGTCGACTTCAATACGGTCCCCTATCTGAATCTGGACGCCGCCTACTGGGATAAAAACGCCTCGGAACAGCTTTCCGTACTCAATAAGCTGTACTTTATGCCC